>CAURVP010000005.1:0-50566 GCA_963528475.1 uncultured Candidatus Saccharibacteria bacterium
CAACCATGCAGCCCGACCCACTGCTTGGCACCGGCGAAATCGGCTACATCGTCACCAACCTGAAGACGACGCGTGAAGCGCGGGTGGGTGATACGGTGACGCTCAAGAAATACTTCGAGTAGTTATAACATGTGCTATAGTTTACTGTATGATGGCTGCGATAAAAAAGTACGACACATTCATCGCCATCTTGTTTGCTGGCCTAATTATGCTATTCATCGCCGTGGCATTTACTACTCCGAGTTTTTGGGATTGGCTGTGGCAGCGGCATCACAACCAGCTTAGTTGGTATATCCGCCCGTTGTTCTTGATACCGTTTTGCTGGTTTGCCTATCGGCGGAGCTGGGCAGGGATAATGATGGTGATATTCTTGACCTTGACTAGTATGGGATGGTTTGCCCCGCCCAGTGAAACGAATTCACAGGTGCAACAGTTTTTGCAAGTTGAGCAGCAGTATCTGCAGAGTGAATGGACATTTGGTAAGATTTTCCTCACATTGCTTATACTATTATCCTTTGTTGCTTTAGCAGCGGCATTGTGGTGGCGAAATATCTGGCTAGGTGTGGTAGTCATGGCGTTCATGGCTGCTGGTAAATTGTTATGGAGCATAACTTTTTCTGGTGAAGCTGGTCTAGCGGTGATTGCTCCTGCGACAATTGGATTTGTCCTATGTAGTGGCTGTTTGTGGCTGATTACAGTGTTGTCTCGTCGTCGTATCCCTAAGGTTAAGAAAATGAATTTTATTAAGAAAGGGTCAAATAGGTAAAGCTATTATCCATATTTTACCAACAATGTCATCACACCAGCTGCAAAAATGGCACACCCAGTCATCGCAAATACTCTTCGAGCATCCTCGGCTCACCGTCGCAGAAGATACAGTAGAACTGCCAAATGGAAAGACAACCCAATATATCCATTATCCCTACCATGGGCAGGGTGGGGTAATCGTAGTGTGTCACCGAGGTGACAATATCTTGGTGCAGCAAGAGTATTCGTACCCGGTGGATGAGGTGTTGTATCAGTTCCCGGGTGGGAAGATCGAAGCAGGTGAGGATGTGTGCGCGGCGGCGCAGCGAGAGCTGGCTGAGGAGTCGGGCATTGCTATGACGAATGCGCGGGAATGTGGCTGGTTCTATGCCGATAACCGCCGCACCAGCGCGAAGCTCCACGTGGTTTACGGCGAATATGCTGGGACGAACCACCAACATCAGCCAGATGACACCGAGCAAATTATCTCTGAGTGGCTGCCAATTACCACCATCCACCGCATGGTCGCTACTGGCGCAATCACAAACTACGCCATGCTCGCTGCCTGGGCTTTGCTCGCCAGTACTCTCCAGCAAGCAGGAGACTCTCGTGCGAACGAGTAGCGTGCCGCCTCATCCTCAACGAATATGCTAAAATCATAATAGAAAGTACCATTGATCATCTGCTGGCGGCAGAGAAGGGAGTGTGAATATGGGGTACGTTGGCTCGTATGTGTGGCAGTTGCGCCAGAAGGTTGGGGATAAGAAATTACTCACGACAACTGTTGATGTCTTGCCTGTTGATGAAGCAGGGCGCGTCAAACTCATCTACGCTAAAGCCTTTGATCGCTGGAGTACAGTGGGCGGTCATGTCGAGGAAGGCGATAGTTATGCCAGCGCGGCACTACATGAGCTGCATGAAGAAGCAGGAATCACTGCGCACGCCAGCGACCTTGAGCTCTTTGCAACGCAGTCTGGACCAGGGCGGGTGTATCATTATCCTGATGGTGACACACAAGCCTTTACTGTAGTGTTTTGCCTCAAGCAATGGCAAAGCGAGGCATCGCACACTGATACTGAGGAAGTAGCGACAGGCCAGTGGTTCTCGCTAGACGAAGCATTGCAGCTCAATACGAATGACGCCACACGCCAGATTCTCACTGCCTACCAGAGGTATAACGAGACGGGTGTGGTGCAGATGATAGAGGAACGGTAACACTTTGCCTACCTAATAGAGGATCGGTATGACGCAAGAAAGACTCCTGACAGAAAAGGACACAGCACATAACAGTGAAGATGAAGCAAAGGCGGGCTGGCACACAGCTTTTGCAGGCATGATGTTTGATGTCCAACATAATAACAAGGGCTGGGAAAGGGTGGTGCGAGCGCCAGGCGTGCGCATTATACTTGATGATCAAAACAGTGGTAAAATCTTGCTCACCCGCGAATTTCGTCATGAGCTGGATGGATATGATTATCGTCTGCCAGGAGGCAAGGTATTTGATTCACGTGCCGATTACCAAGCTGCTCGCGCCCAACATATTGATATAATTCAAGCCGCGACGACGAAGGCTGTGCATGAGGTGCAAGAAGAAGCGGGTTACACGATTGTCGACCCGCAGCTTATTCACACCTCGACACTTGGTGCGACGGTGAAGTGGGATTTATATACATTTGTTGCAACGAATTTTATAAAAAGTGATGATGGGCAGCAACTTGAGGACGGCGAAGTGATTCAGACAGACCTGTGGTTCTCGTATGATGAGGTGCGCGAAATGGCCTTGAAAGGTGACATGCGCGAGGATAGAATCGCGATGGTGTTATTGCGGTATCTAACAGATAAAAAGAATGAATAAGGGAAAGATAATACTTAACAGAAGTAGCCACGATGAGCAAATTTGACGCCATGACACCAGAAGAAATTGGCCAGCTCTTTCCTATAGAGGTGGTACCATATGATGAACGATGGCAACAGTTATTCATGACTGAGGCAGCGCGGGTAAGTGGTGTGCTGGGTGATGAGGTGTGTGCCATCAAGCATATTGGTAGCACGGCGGTACCGGGGTTGGCAGCCAAACCAATTATTGATAGCCTACTCCTTGTGAACAAGCTCGACAGTCGAGCGAAGCAGCAGCTGATAGAGCAGCTCCGCCCGCTTGGCTACGAAAATATGACTAATGCTGAGACGGAACTGACAATGGAGTTTGGCAAAGGCTATGACGTGGATGATCCACTGCGCCAGAAATATCATCTCCATGTCGATCAGGCAAAGGTGATGCCGTCGCCAAAGATTATCTTTCGTGATCGCCTGCGGAATAGCCGCGTCTTGCGCGAGAAGTATACCAAACTCAAACACGAGCTGGCGCAGCAGTATCGACACAACAGAGAGGCGTATACGGCGGGTAAGGCAGCTTTTGTGCAGAGAGCGTCTCAGATCTTCAATCGCTAAGGTAAGTGTTGTGTTTATAGAACAATAAGATGGTTCATATACAGCTGATTGACATTGGTTTGCAATTATCCTATTATTGTCACATGCCAAATGGAGAGACAGTGAGAAAACGCACGCTATTGCACGAGTCAAATATGCCTGCCGATACAAACAAGGAAGATGATAAGCAGAAAGACGCACCTCCAATTGCGGCGGTGCTAGCAAAATGTAGTATTGACGCGACTGAGCTATCTGCACAAAAGAGTCATACAGTTGAAGAGATTCGGGATTATATCAGCCGTCGAGATTATTCTAAGCCGACTGCGCATCTTGACTTGACTACGGAGGATGCACAAAAAATGCTTGACTCTGGAGATGAGGTGACGCTGTTGGTTGGCCTTAAGTATTTTGGTCAACTCGACCCCACTATTGCGCAGCAGATATGTGATATTGGTTCAATTGCAGTGCCTTTTCGGCTCAAACAATTCCCCGGCGTTGATTATGATGATATCACAAAGCGCATGACACAAGCAGGTCACAAATGGGTGTCTCAAGTTGGCCTGGAAAACTTTACAGAATTAAACGATGAATTAGCACACCGAATGGTTGAAGCAGGGGAGGGGGGCTTAGCTTTACGTAGAGAAGAGGTGCAGATTGCTGATGTGGATAGTGTGCTGTGCCATATGATAGATTATGGCGATGTTGATGATGTACTTATGGCAATAAATAGCCCGCGGGAAGATAGATGGAATAGCAGCATTGATATTACAAAAGTGGTAAGTTATATAGCTCGGCATAAAGGGCTAAATGAGGATGATCTTGAGCGTATTATAAAGAACAACCCTAGTGTTGATCGCACAACCGTCTCGCTTGCACTTATTGACCATGGTTCAGCCGATATGGTCTTTACAATGCTTGATAGCATGGCTGTTGATCAACAGAGATTTGCTGTTGGGTTGGCTGATCGCTATGAAGTGCTTCTCGAATCAGACGTTTCTGATGAGACATTTGCTCGGTGTGGCGAACTTATGGGAGACAAGCGTCCTGATTCTATGGTGCGAGCAGAAGAATTCTTTGGTTCAGCAACAGTTTCACGGGTGAAACTACTTCAAGAGATGCTTGATGGTAATATCCCGGATACAGTACGTCAGCTTGGTGTTACATCAGCAGGAGAGGCTGGTATTACTGAGTTACGGAGTGTGATTGAAAAATTTCGACAAGCTTTTCAGGCGGCAGAGCTTGATGAGGTCTATACAAAACAGCTTGAGGAATCGCCAGTTTTGCGTGATGTTCTCATGACATTAACGGGCTATAAAGGTTCTCGTTGGGGCGGCAATAGTGATGCAGGGTTACAGGAAAAAATTCGTTATCATAACCAAGCAGCCGAAGACGGTCGCATTGCTGCTATGAAGGAATTCTATCGGCCAAGTGATGTTTACAGCGTAGCAACTGTTGCTGGTAAGAAAGAACGTATAGGTTGGACCCCAGACGTTATTGAACGCTATGATGTATTACGAAATGATATTATGCATGCTCGCGCGCTAACGGGTCCTCAAGGTGGCGGCATGCGTCAAGCAATCGATGAGTTGCGCACTGATATCTTTGTTGAACTAGAAGATTTACAATATCGTATTGATACTACTGACAATAATGATCCAAAAGCAAATATCAAGGTTAGTAATCTTAAGCGTCGCAAGGATGCTCTCCAGAAGTATGTCGAGCAAGTTCAACAAGGAGATTTTGCTGATACTACTCGCTTTGTAATGGATTCACCAGCTGACTTTACGCGTGGGTTTCAAGAGTTACAACCATATAAGAGCTTGCATCAGTCAATGCGTCGACTGGTTTACGCCTGGGCAATGCGCAAACAACCAAATCAACGTCGTGAGATGGCCGGTCTGAGTGTTCAGCCATCAATTGAATCACTGGCAAGTATGCGCGAGTTTATAGAGCATATTGTTAATCAAGAAGTATATGGCCAGTATTTTAGTGATAAGAAGCAAGCAAATAAGTTTAAACAGATGAACAGTACCCGTGCTCTTGAAGAGGCAATGAATCTGCACCAGCAAAAAGCCGAACGACTCGGCACGACTACTCTACAGTTTATTCCAACAAGAGGCATACTGATGGAGATGTCGGGACAAATTGCCGATGCATGCTGGGCTGATAAATACGATTCACTAGCAGAAGATTTTCCGAACTTTACTTCGCTTATGATTAAAGCGCGACCTGGTAAGAAAAATGAGCGGATCGTTGGTGCAGCAATGCTTATCGAAACGCACGATAGCCAAACGGGAGATAATGTGCTATTGGTGCGTGGGCTCAACCCGACAGAAAACTATATTCACAAAATAGACGTTGGTGAATTTTATAATGCTGTTGTAGATTACGTATCAAAGGTAGCCGAGGCGGCTGGTGCAAAACCCGCCATCGTTATTGATGATCATAGTGGCGGATCAACGACAAATAGGCCAACGCTTTATGGCTATATTCGTGCTCAGCAGCCGACACTGCCGAAAGTCTCGGTACCCCGCGATGAAACATTCTTCAATACATATGATGTCTCAAGTAAAAGCCATCTCCTTCACTAATGCCCTCGTCCTCACTCACAAGGTGACGAAGCAATCCTGACGGTCACACAACTTAAGAAGCGGCTGAATGTATAGTGTACAGTATACTGCAAAAAAGCTTGGAATTGCGATGGGAAAGTATAGAGCGATCGATGGCTATAGGCCAATGTTTTGCCTCTCGCCCGAGCAGTTCTCGCAGATTCAGCACTACCGCGAAAAGCATCTTAATCCACCTGTAGAACATAAGAGCTCCTCATAAGAAGGGTAATTCTCCTCTGTCGCAAAACTTGCTATAATATCAAACATGACAGCGATAACCGTCCAGCCCCTCCCTGGCTACAAAGAGGTCAAGCCCTTCGTCTATGCGGGCTTTTTCCCGGTGTCCAACGAAGATTACAATGACCTGAAGGAGGCGATTGAGCGCCTGAGCTTGAGCGATAGTGCGCTGCAGTTCGAGCCAGACAATTCGCCAGTGCTGGGTTATGGCGTGCGGATTGGCTTCCTTGGCCTCTTGCATATGGATATCATTCGCGAGCGGCTAGAGCGCGAGTACAATCTAGATCTGATTGTCACCAATCCGAGCACCGACTACCAAGTCAGTTTGACGAACGGCGAAGAATTAGATATTAAATCTGCTAGCGAATTGCCCGACCCAGCCCAGATCAAGGAGGTTCGCGAGCCGTGGATTGATGGTGAGATCGTCGTACCCCAAGATTACATCGGCGCAGTAATCCAGCTCATCGTTAGCAAGCGTGGGCGGCAAAAGAACCTCAGTTACATCGACGAGCGTGCCCTCATCTCTTTTGCGGCACCACTGGCTAATCTCTTGACGGATTTTTATGACCAACTCAAGTCGGTCACTAGTGGCTACGGTTCGTTTAATTATGAACTACGGGGCTACCAAGCGGAGGATTTGGTGCGCGTGGATTTCTACGTGGCAGGTGAGATGGTTGATGCGCTCAGCGTTATGTGTCACCGCTCGGAGTCGCAGCGGCTGGGGCGCGAGGTGGTGAAGAAGCTCAAGGATGTTGTGCCGCGCCAGAGCTTTGAGGTGGCGCTGCAGGCGGCGATTGGTGGGAAGTTCATCGCCCGCGAAAATATTGGTGCCTACCGCAAGGATGTGACGGGCTATCTCTACGGCGGTGATGTGAGCCGCAAGAAGAAGCTCCTTGCCAAGCAAGCCCGTGGCAAGAAGCGTATGAAACGCTTTGGTAAAGTCGACATCCCCAGCGAAGCCTTTACGGTAATGCTCAAGCGAGATTAACAACTAACAGGAGCTGTGTGCAAGTGCAGATACGTTATGACCGATTGGTGGCCGATATAGACAGAGCACTTGTGTATGACAATGTGCCACCTGCAGAGAGAGAGCGATTATCGGTATTGGCGAGCAGTGAGCTTAGCGCGGCTTGCGCTAGAACTGAGCAATGGCAACGATATGCTTACTCTTGATGGCATGCCAGTGCATTTTACTCGTCACTATGCAGATGCACGACGCACGGCACAGTCAATTGCCCGTGGCCGGTGGACATACCAAACGTGCGGTAGAGAAAAGGAGATTGCGGTAGCAATTCATCATGAGTTCCGACCTGAGCAGCAGCTCCAACCGGCATTGATTATTGCACACAGGCAATATCACGCTGTAACGAAGCCAGATTATATGGGGATGCCTGATTGTGTGCGTATCGGAGGACGTATGACAGATATCGATCAGTACTCCCAAGAGTTCCTGGAAGACTACTTTCAGATAGATCTAGACAATATCAAGAATAATAGCTAGCTTCTTACGCCACGGGTGAGAAACCACTCTCTACGATGTGCTATCATAAATATTATATGACTATGACGAATCTTCAATCACTTATCGAACAGTATCAGCCAACCGAGGCAGTGCGCCAGCTTGTGTGCGACACAAGGATTGTGTTGCTTGTTGGTATCTCTGGGGCGGGCAAGGATACGACGAAGCAGCGGTTGCTCACGAGTACCGAGTTTGCCGATATCGTCTCGTACACCACCCGTCAGCCTCGCCAAAACAAAGGTGTGTGGGAGCAAAAGGGAGTTGACTATCATTATATCGATGAAGCAACTGCTGCAGAGCTGCTGCAGAGCCGCGCCTTCGTCGAGGCGAAGTTTGTCCATGGAACGCTCTATGGTACAGGGGTCAGGCAGATTCAGGATATTCGCGATGCAGGTAAGATTGCGGTGACGGATATTGATGTGCAGGGTGTTGATGAGTACAAGAAGCTCTCCCCAGGCGTGGTCGCGATATTCCTCTTGCCACCGAACTTCCAAGAGTGGCGCCGCCGCCTCAGTGTGCGCTATACCTCGCAGGCGGAGTTTGATCGTGAGTGGCCCAAGCGCTATACCAGTGCAATCCGCGAGATCACTCACGCACTTGAAGTTCCATACTACCACTTTGTCATCAACGATGATATCGACGAGACGGCGCGCATTGTGCGGGCGATTGCCTCCAAGCCAGATGTATATAATCGCAAGGATGACGAAGCTCGCTTGGCGGCGCGAGATTTACTCGATAGCCTCTTGCGCGAGCACCCGGAGCATGTATGAGTAAGCCAGCCACGCGCACTGCCGCTGAGCCGGGTGATGCCGAGCATAAGCAGCGCTCGTCTCTGGCGCTACGCCGGCCAGTGTGGTCGCCCACGGCGCTGGTCGATCAAGGGTTCTTTATTTTTGCGGGGGTAGCGTCATTTTGGTTTGTTTGGCTGGTGTGGCGCGAGGGCTGGCACACTGGTGGCTGGTGGCTGGTAGGGTTCTTTGCTGTGGTGTGGGTGATTACGGCGTATTTTGCGTTGCCACGCTTGCACCGCATCTTGAGTAGTATTTATGTGCCTAATTATTTCATTGGTCGGACGCGCACCCCAGATGGTCTCCTTGGCGACCCAGTCAATCTCGCCTTTCGTGGTAGCGAAGCTCAACTGCACCGCGCCATGACGGCCGCTGGCTGGGCGCTGGCTGATGATGTGACGGTGCGCTCGTCGTGGCGGATTATCCTCGCCACACTGACCCGCCGCAGCTATCCTAATGCACCAGTCTCGCCCCTAGTGCTATTTGGCCGGCAGCAGGACTTTGCCTACCAGCAGGAGATCGATGGCAACCCGGGCAAGCGTCATCACGTACGCTTCTGGCGCTGTCCCCAGGGGTGGTTGTTGCCCGGCGGGCATCAGGTGGACTGGCTCGCGGCTGGTACGTACGACAAGAGTGTGGGGTTATCAATCTTTACGTTGCAAGTGACGCACAAGATCGACGAAAATACCGACATCGAGCGCGACTATGTTGTCAAGACAGTCACGCGCGCGCTTCGCTCGATTGAGCTAACGGTACTAGAGGATTTCTCGACGGGCTACCACTCGCGCAACGGGGGTGGAGATAACATTATTACCGATGGTGATCTGCCTGTCATCGAGCTTGGCCGTGTCCGTGCCAAGGCAAGCGAAGACGAGGACATGCCCTCCGATCTGATTCTCGATGCAACGACGCACGAGACTATGCCCGATGAGCACGCTACCCTCATGTCGCAATTTTTGAGCCGCCGCCCACCGCAGATTGCCCTTGGGATTATTATGATTGGCCTGGCGATTGCTGTGGCTACGATGAGCACCTTCTTCGAGGTTCTCAACTTTAGCCACTTGCGCATGGAGGTGGTGCGGATCTTTCACGACAGTGGACTGCCGCTGCAGAGCATTGAGAGTACCACGCATATCGTGGCGACTATCTCGGCCATTGTATCCACGACGTGGATTGGTATTGTGATTTTTCTTGCGGGGCTGACCTTCCGTGGCAGCGACCGCTCGCGTATTTTACTGATGAGCATCGCCAGCCTCGCAGCGGTAATTAGTTCATTTGGGCTGACCATCGGCAGGGTTACATGGTCGGCTGCTGGCACATTGCTCTTCATTGGTGTCAACATCGTCATCGTGCTCATGTTCTCCACCGACGCTGCCCGGCGCTTCACCCGAGTACGCAGCGGGAAGTAATGGCCGTAGATTTGTAGGTTATACCCGGTACTGTTGCACTGTTTCTACTCTGGTGCGGGTGAATTGAGATAGACTACTCCATCTTCTGATAGAGCTACCATCGATTATAATAATTAATTCTGACCTCGGAACTAGGATTTGAATACTCACGAATAATATTCATCATTACTAATGTTCCAGGAAAGGGGTGATAACAACGAGAGGTGTGAGAGCTGCCAGAGTTTTGACAGCTCAAATTTACTCAGATTGACAGCAGGGCAAAAAATCGCTACACTACCTGATATTGTGAAAGAGCAGATTGGTGATTTTGACGGTATTGTCAAGGGTCTTAGTACTGGTCCTGATCTTGATAGTGATATTCCTGAAAAATGTCGAAAGTGCCCGCTCCTGGCAGGAATAATAGAAGCGCTCAAAACGGCATGGGCGCAGAAGGAAGCGCTGGAACGTACAGCACTGGAGACAGCAGACAATATTACAACATGGCTACGAGTGCAAGGCATGTCTGAGGAGGAGATAAAGCAGATCCTAGAAGACCCGGAGCGGCTAGAAGAAGCACGAGCTGAGTATAGGAAGATTGCAGAGATGAAGCTTGCTATGGGTGATGCCGCGCTCAATCAGTTGCTACCAGGCATAAAAAAGCAAACAGCAGGCTGCCCTGGAATCATAAAATGCATGAGTCCGGATGGAAAAACGGTTGTAGAGGTGTGCGGCTCACCCACTATGCCTTACGGAAAGAGTAAAGAAGCAACGATAGTCCATCGTACTGGCAGAAGTGAGCAGGACCCATCCGAATCAGATACCTCCGACCAATAGCAGTCTATTTTGCCAATAAATAACTACAGGGGGATATGCAAAACACTGATGGCATCAGATAAAGAACGAGAATTTTGTGGCATTGTGGAGGGGCTTGATGAGCCAGAGATATCTGCGGCTTCTTATATCCCCAAGCAGTGCTATGGCTGCCCGCGGGCAGCCGAGCTGCGCCACAAGATAGCGGCGGTGGCCTGGGAGCATAATGATCTTTTGAAGGGCCACTTTAACCGTACTGCAGAAGATGGGGATCCCGAACAAGGAAGAGATACTATGCGTGCTATGGACAGGCTCAAACAGGAGAATCTGCAGACAAGATATGAACTGAGTCGGCTTATTGCGCATTGTGAAGGACTCGCCTCAATGTGCGAAACAATAGAAAGAAATGGCAAGGTAACAGAGGTAAAGATCACTGCATGTATGTCACCGTCACTCCTGCGATGCGATCTTGACGGCCAAGGAGCGGAGGGTAGCTCGCTGTGATACGCCGCCAGCAAGCTGGATCACCACGGTCGATCCAAGAGTGGTATAGCTCCACTCAAGAGCGAGGGTGTGGCTATACGCTTGCTCGTGATGGGCTGGAGCTAGCACACGAAATTGCCGACCTCCCGAGAGTGCAAGAGGCACTGGGAAACGTCTGCATGCTTGCAACAACGCTGGACACGCTTCATGCCTGTCGTGTGACTCGCCGTGGTATACTCTCACCACCACGCGAATATCCGCACGGACGATGGCAAGAGTGCGATGTATATCCACTTATTGCTGTACCCGCAAATGACCATGTGCGATCGCCTATGCGCTATCCCACACCAACTCAGCGTCATAATGTAGCAAGAGCAGCGCAATATCCAGAAGCTATGGCAGACCTCTCCATGCCAGAAGCGTGGCCACTTGACGAAATACCACCCGTCCGAGACAGGCAACACGCCATTGCCTATGCTGAGTCAATGACTATCGCACCAGACTATCGCGCGTATAGCGGCCGCCCGCACATTAGCCTCCGCAAGAAGCAGCCTGGTCGGCCTGATAAATCGCAGGTGCTCATGGCTGCACACGAAGTTATTCATGAGGCAGTCCACCTAAGCCATTTTGTTCATTATCTGATATATCATGAGGAAGAGAGGGCCCGATATCGCGCTATCACCGAGATTGTCGCTTTTAGCGTTAATGCGGCAGTGAGCCGAGCAATTGCACAGGGGTCACCGGCGATGCGTGAGCGGTATCTTGCAGCAATGTCGACAGCGATGCGGGTTGATGCAGCCCGTCATTCTATCAATGGTCCGATCTCAAGTGACCACGCCTTTGCTAATATCGAGCAGGTTATCACAGCGGTCAAGCAGCAGGGAATAGGCTACATATTCCACTAGCTCATTAGCACTCTATTGACGAGAGTGCCAATTCTGCGCTATAATGCGGCTATGACAGAACGGCAACAAGCGATTCTTTCTGCTATCATTGAGCAATACGCCGAGATTGCTGCCCCTGTGGGGAGTGTGACGCTGGCGAAGCTATTTGGGGTGTCTAGTGCAACCATTCGCAGTGAGATGGCCAAGCTCGAGGAGATGGGCTTCGTTAAAGCGCCGCACACCAGTGCTGGGCGTATCCCCACCAGCAAGGGCTACCGCTTCTATGTCAATGGCATCACCAACGCCCAGATGAGTGAGCTCCCTAGTGGGATTGATCGCAGCACCAAGGCTATTGAAGCGCACGTCAACTCACATCTCGATGCAGCCGATCGAGCTATTCGCAGTGCGGTGGATAGCCTCGTTGAGCTCACGGGTAACCTGGGCTTTGCTACCATTGGCAGTGAGCTCTATATGAATGGTATTAGCCGGCTTTTTAGCCAGCCAGAGTTTCTTGAGGGCAAGCACGTCCAATCGGTCGCGCATTTGATTGACAATATCGAGCCGTGGCTGCGCGAAGCTCGGCCCAACGAGCCACTCAATGTCTTCATCGGCAGCGAGAATCCCATTGGCAAGAGCAGTGATGCGACACTCATCATTAGCAAATTTCGCTCACCCTATAGCGACCGCAGCTACATTGGTGTGATTGGTCCCATGCGCCAGCACTACCGCCGTACCATCGAGCTCGTCAAGCGCACTGGGGTGATGCTGGAGGAGATATTATGATGACACGACCACTGTTATTTGCGCCGCAGCCGTGCTATACTATGAAGGATAATGACGACTGAGCAGCCTGCTCAGTACCACAGGCAACACCACTAGGCAGGAGGAATGATATCGATGACAAAACACAAGAAAGCGCCAAATACAACGGAGCTTGAGCAGCAGATTGGCGAGCTCACGCAGGATCTGCAGCGCACCAGAGCAGACTTTGAGAATTATCGCAAACGCGTTGACGCCGAAAAATCCCAGGCCAAGGCAGCAGGTGCTCAGCAGGCGATTCGCAAGCTCTTGCCTGTGATTGATACGATCGAGCGCGCCACTGCCAACGTCCCCAAGAAGCTCCAGAACGACACATGGGCAAGTGGAGTAGTGGCGATGTCGAAAAAGCTCGATGGCTTGATGGCAGAGTTCAAGCTTGAGCCGATCGTGGTTGAGCTTGGTACGACCGAGTTTGATCCAGACCTCCACGAAGCTATCTCGATGGATGATGAAGGTGGTGACAAAGAAGTTATTAGCGAAGAGCTGCAGCGCGGCTATAAGCTTGATGGCCACGTCCTGCGCCATGCTATGGTGCGGGTCAGCCGGCAGCCGTAGGAGTGAGCGGGATGAGGCGTTGGCTGCTTGCAGGAACACTCATCATATTAGCAACACTTGGTGTTGGCAGTGCTCAGACTCATGCAACGCCACTGGCCAACCAAGCCGATATTACAGTGGTCAAGCAAGCGAGCACAGCCTATCAAGCCTTTACACGTGAGCTCTATGCCACTCAGCCCAAGAAGGACTCTATTGACGAACGAGCCAAGCAGGCTGCGGCAGCCTTTGCAGCAGTGGCGAAGCACTCATTTTCTCCGCAACTTGGCGATGAATACAGCCGTCATGCGGCAGCAGTGAAGGAAAAAGCCTCAGCCGTCAAGACGCTTCTTGGGCGTGCTCCGCAAACCTTTGCGAGCAAAGATACGCAGGCTGCAGCAGTCTATTTGACAGATGTAGAAACAGCGGTGAGTCAGTATGACTCAGCCGTTGGTGTGCTTAATACAACAGTAGACGATGCCAACCAAGCGACGAATCGCCTCTACTTGTTTATGGTGATTGGTGCTGGGCTCGTGGCGGCACTTGCTGCAGTCTGGGCGCGACGCCAGCATACCCGGACATTTGCTAGTAAGCGTGTAGTGCGGGCACGCTGGGCAGTGGTTGCAGCAGCGGCAGCACCACTGGTGGGTGCAGTTTCGCTCTATGTGATATTTATCCAAGGGAGTGACACACGGGTTGTGCGCGGCGTGGGCTACGCGGTGCTGACCGGTGGTGTAGCGGTCTTTGTCTATGCAGTAATGGCGTATTGGCGTCTCCGGCGGGCTGAGATACTAGCCACAGCAATTGCTGCAGGTGATGAGATCTACCAGTGGTGAGCAAAATCTATTAGCACTCTTGACAGCCGAGTGCTAGCTCGCTATACTAAACCTATTGGCACTCGCCTCCAAAGAGTGCTAGAATAGACAAGATGTTAATAACCGAAACAATAAACTAACAACGTTGCGTCGCTGCCAGCAGGGCAGGCGCACAGGAGGAAACTATATGGGTAAAACTATCGGTATCGACCTCGGTACAACCAACAGTGCCTTTGCGTACTTAATCGCGGGCAAGCCAGAAGTTATCACTAATGCTGAGGGCAACCGCACGACGCCATCAGTGGTAGCAATTAACAAAAAAGGTGAGCGCCTTGTGGGGCAGGTGGCCCAGCGCCAGCGCGTGACCAACCCGAAGAATACAATCTATGGCGTCAAGCGCTTGATTGGCCGCAAATTCACTGACAAAGAAGTCCAGAAAGATCTCGATATCATGCCATACGAGATCGTCAAGAAGGGTAATGCCGTTGCCGTCAAGCTAGGCGATAAAGAATATACACCAGAAGAAGTAAGCGCCATGATTCTGAGCAAGATCAAGGCTGATGCCGAAGCCTTCTTGGGCGAGAAGGTGACGAAGGCGGTCATTACTGTGCCAGCCTACTTTGATGACTCACAGCGCCAAGCTACTAAGGATGCCGGTAAGATTGCTGGTCTAGAAGTCGAGCGCATCATCAATGAGCCAACAGCCGCTGCTCTCGCCTATGGTCTCGATAAGGGCAAAGAAGAGAACATCGTTGTCTTTGACCTTGGTGGTGGTACCTTCGATGTGTCGGTGCTAGAGATCAATGGTGATATTTTCCAGGTGCAGTCAACCAATGGCGACACCCACCTTGGTGGTGAGGACTTCGACAACGCCATCGTCAACTACTTCCTCGATGACTTCAAGGCCAAAGAAGGTATTGATCTGCGCAAAGACAACGCTGCTATGCAGCGCCTCAAGGACGAAGCCGAGAAGGCAAAGAAAGAGCTCTCGACTGTTACTAAGTATGATGTCAATATTCCATTCATCACCGCTGATGCTGATGGGCCAAAGCACTTCGAGATGAGCCTGACGCGAGCTAAGCTCGAGGACTTGGTGAAGGATCTACTCGACCGCCTCGATGGGCCAGTAGAAAAAGCGCTCAAAGATGCAAAGCTGAGCAAGTCTGATATCAGCAACATCGTCATGGTTGGTGGTATGACCCGCATGCCAGCAGTGGTTGAGCGGGTGAAGAAGCTGTTTGGCAAAGACCCAATGCAGGGCGTCAACCCAGACGAAGTAGTGGCCGTTGGTGCGGCCATCCAGGGCGGTGTGCTGGCTGGTGATGTTAAGAGTGTGCTGCTGCTGGATGTGACACCGCTAAGCCTCGGCATTGAGACAATGGGTGGCGTATCAACCAAGCTAATTGAGCGCAATACCACTGTGCCAACCAGTAAGAGCGAAGTATTCTCAACGGCAGCAGACAACCAGCCGCAAGTGGAAATCCATGTTTTGCAGGGTGAGCGCGAGTTTGCCAACGACAACAAGAGCCTAGGCCGCTTCGTGCTTGATGGTATTGCGCCAGCACCACGCGGTGTGCCACAGATTGAAGTGACCTTTAACATTGACGCCAATGGTATCCTCAGTGTTACCGCTAAGGACAAAGGCACAGGCAAAGAGCAGTCGATCACCATCCAAAACTCTGGCAACATGAGTAAGGAAGATATTGAGAAGGCACAGAAGGAAGCTGAGCTCCACGCCGATGAAGACAAGAAGAAGCGTGAAGCAATCGACGCCAAGAACCGCCTCGAGAATGCCATCTACCAGGCAAAGAAAATGCCCGATGAGTTTAAGGACAAGATCTCGAGCGACGACAAGAAGACGCTGGAAGATGCCATTGCCGAAGCTGAGAAGCACAAGAACGCAGAGGATAAAGACGAGCTCGAGGCTGCCACCAAGGCACTGGGCGACGTAACAATGTCTATCGGTGCTAAACTCTATCAACAGCAAGCTGAGGACAAAAAAGCCGAAGAAGAAGCTGACGCCAAGGCGAAAGCTACCGACAAGAAGCCTGGCAAAGATGAACCTGTCGAAGGCGAAGTTGTCGACGACAAAAGCAGCGACAAGAAGTAACATCGCGTTATAGCTACAACTGCATTGCAAATAGCCACCTGGAAAAGGTGGCTATTTGCTTGGTGCCATGAGTGTCCATAATGACAAATATCAAACGCCTTAGGCGAATCTACAAAGAGAATAAGAAGCTCACCTAGTATGAGCTTCTTATTGCGCGCTAACCTCTGTTATTTAATGTCCATCAACTCAATGTCGAACACGAGATCGCTATTGGGCGGAATGTTGGCGGTGGCGCGGACGGAGCCGTAGGCCATCTCACTTGGGATGATGAGTCGGCGCATACCACCGACCTTCATGCCAGGCACGCCCTCTGTCCAGCCGCGGATGACTTGGTCGAGGCCGAAGGTGACGGGCTGACCAAAGTCGTGGCTGCTCTGGAAGATGATGCCATTCTTACATAGTGCACCAGTATAATGTGCGGTGATGGTCGCGCCAGCTGGTACCTCGGTACCAGTGCCGGGGATAATGTCGATAATCTGCAATGCGTCAACTTTGGCTATAGGTGTAAAGTCGGTGAGTTTGGTTCCTTCGTATTGTGTCATGGCTCTATTATACCATTATGCGTATTCCGCCGCGCCACGCAGTTGAGCGGTGGGATGGTTGTGCTGGGTGGAGTGCGATCGACGACCACGACCTGCTGTAGCTGTCGATAGCGTTCGAAGAGACGACCAAGCGCGCGCGTCATGGTGCTGGTGTAGCGTTTTTCATCTGGCGCTGCGGCGTAGTGAGCTCCCTCCTCGAGCGGTGTCGCCCAGCAGCAACTGGCGTGGATGGCACGAGTGTCTTGGGGGAGTTTGGGGTATTGGGGGTATTGCATGCCATAACCCACTAGATCGGCACACACAGCAGATAATGTGCGAGTATACCGTTGCTGCAATGTGTTGCTTGCGGTGAATGTCCCCCGCTCGGCTGATGAGCTAAAAATCGTGCGTTTGCGCTCAAGTACGCGGTGTATGCCATTTTTGATAATAACAAGTGAGTTGTAAATTCTTCCATCCGGGTGGTACTATGGTGTGCCTACCACAAGCTCCGCTGTGGGCATAGAGGTAGAAAGCTTCTCCAGCTTGGCGAGTCGGGCATCTACCATATCACGTTGGTTTGGGATTTCAGGCAGATCCACGCCTGCCGTCGTCATGAGTTCGGGGCTGATGAAGCGATGGGCGGGGTGATCGGCAGCTGCTTGGCGTATCAGACTCATGTACTCGTGCCAGGTATTGGCGGATACGCCAACAGTTGGTGTTTCTGATGATAGTTGCTCAGGGTAAAACACACCGGTTTGGCGGTGCCACTGGATGTCATAATGGCGGGCTTGTTCGCGTAGTCGTTTATGATACATAACTATATCATACGATATACCAGTCTGCAGAGCAAACATACAAAAATATCCCAATAGTATAGAAGAGTTGGTGGGTGTTGATGAGTAAGGCAGGGACTGTGGCTGCTCTGCCGGGTGGGTTTTGGCTAGACTGTATATCCGCACATGATGGATTGTGATTATAGATTGATATCAGTGAAGAGGGTTAGGCTCCACACAAAGTATTCTTTATTGATACCGCCACTGCGCCATATCACGGTTATAGACGTCGATGATTCGTGGTGTTAGCAGGGTAGAGATGCCCGCTGGGGGTAGGCTAGCGGGGCGCTGGCGCAGGGCGTAGTCGAGCAGTTTGGTATCGGTGTAGCTGAGCCCAGGCGGCAGCGGCTGGCTCAGCAGGCTAGCTTTATCCTTTGTCGACAGCACAAAGCCCCACTCGCCAAAGGAAGGCACATTAATGCTAAAAGGCGTGATATGCCGCTGGGGCTGGGCAGATGTGATAGTATTGGCTACCGTTGCGAAGGCGTTTGGCGAAAAGTACGACGATGTTGCTTGGGTGATCATGACGCCAGTGGGGCTGAGGATGCGCTCGGCCTGGCGGTAGAATTGCTGCGAGTAGAGCTTGGCCAAGCGGTCGTTAGACGGGTCGACGAGGTCGATCAGAATAGCGTCGTAGGTTTGGTGTGTATTGAAGGCAAATAAAAAAGCGTCCTCATTGACGACGCGCACTTTGGGGCTAGCAAGCGAGCGCTTGTTTTGCTCGACTAGTAGGGGATTGGTGCGCGCCAGCTGCGTCATGGCCGGGTCGATATCCACCAGGGTGATGTGCTCTACGCTCGGGTACTTAAGGATCTCGCGCGCGAGCAGTCCGTCGCCACCGCCCATAATCAGCACGTTTTTGGGCTGCTTGACCGCCGTCATAGCCGCACCAGCCAGCGTTTCGTGGTAGCGGGCTTCATCCAGGCTAGAGAACTGGAGATTATTATTCAGATACAGCCGCAAATCCTGCTTGTACTTGGTGAGGACAATCTTTTGGTAAGCCGACTGCTGGTAGAGAATAACTGGGTCTTTATAAGCCTTGGTATCAATGCGATGCTCCAGCCAGCTGGCACCAAAGAATAGCCCTAGCAGCAGAATGGTTGCGACCACACTGGCAGTTAGGAGTTTGCGCGAGGTCCTCAGCTGCAGTAGAATCAGCACCGCCACGGCGATGTTAAGCGTGGCGATCAAGTAGGTGCTGCGCATTAGGCCGAGGCTAGGTAGCAAGAAGAGCGGGAAGATCAGCGAAGCCACCAGCGCGCCAAAGTAATCGATTGCGAGCACCTTACTGAGTAGTTCCACTGAAGACGGTCGGCCGTACCGTGTAAACATCTTGACGAGCAGCGGAATTTCCAGGCCAATCAGCACACCAATCACCAGGCTAATCAGCGCAAATACTGGCCAGTGTAGCTTGCTCAAGCTAAAGGCGCTGTATAGCAGTAGCACCGAATTACCACCCACCAGCCCGAGCAGGATTTCATTAACGGCGAAGCTTGTGGCTGGGTGCCAGTGAATATGCCGCACCAGTAGCGACCCCACCCCCATGCCAAAGAGGGTTATACCAGTTGCCAGGCTAAAACTCAGGATTGAATCACCCACTAGGTATGAGGCAGCCGTGCCCAGAATGAGCTCGTAGATGAGTCCGCCAATTGCCACGAGGAGCGCCGCCGCAAACAGCGCGATATTTTCTTTGTTGGTGATACGCTTGGTGCCTGGTGGCGTGACGCGAGTATGTGCCATAGTGTCTTCTATATGCCTTCCACACCCAGGTTATTTACCTACACCGCCACTGCCGCCGCCATAGACGCTGCGCCCGTGGTAGGTGCCAGTGCCGTGCGAATCATCATGGCCAAAGAACTCATCGTAAATGGCAAAGAGCAGTGCGCCGACAAAGCTGATGATCATCACCCAGCGCCAAAATAGCGGCCAGTTGCGCGGACGGATGAGCCGGCCAAATAGTTCCTTTTGCTGCGCATCGGACAAGGGCGTTTTGCGGTAAACATCGTACTCACGCCGGTTGTATTTTTCTACCGTGTAGGTGGTGGTAGCGCCGGTCTCGGCATCGGTGTAGTGCAGGCTGGCGTAGGCCATTGGTTCACCCTCGAAGACCTGGTAGGCATTCTTGCCGTGGATGGCCATAATGGTGCCTTCGCCGGCCTCGGCAACGGTAATGGTTTGCACCGTGCCATCCTCGAGCGTAATGGTAAACTCATTGCCAGCAGCTAGGTGCTCTGGCTCAAGCCGCTGGGCAAACCGCACTGGCTCATAGAGCGACACAACCTTGCTATCGTGGTCGTACTCTACCCAGCTATCGTAATTTTCGAGGCCCGTTAGCTCCCATTCTTCCCAGTAGGAGGTTTGCTTGGTTTCGGGGTTTTCCTCTTTAAATAGCAAGCAACCTACCGCGCGGAAGTTGGTTCGCGTGCCGCGCAGAACATCATTAACCTTGAGGCGAGCTTTGGTGCGTTTGGTCATAAAATGGCGCTTTCGATCGTTATAGTGTTGGTGTAAAATGCGTCTGCAATGGCTTGGCGGAGAGTCTCAATTGTATCCTCGCTCAGTGGTCGGCATGTGGCAATACTGAGGTACGCTCCACGGCTCTCGGGCCAGGTGTGGATGGTGGCGTGCGACTCAGCAAGCAGCAGCGACACACTCACGCCTTGCGGTGAGAACTGATGTGAGACAGACTCCAGTGCGTGCAGGCCAGCCAGCTCGGCAAGTGTGTGCACCGTCTTTTCGGCATACGCAAGGTCATCCAGCCGCGTGGTATCTGCCTGGCGAATCGTAAAAATCAGTGCTTGTACCTGCTCCATTTGCATCGCATGCGTTATTATACCACTTATGATACTAAAGAGCGAGCCCACCTTGCTTATAGCAAAACCAGTCAGGTTGGCTGACTGGTCTGCTGTAGCGTGCGAATAGTTATGGCTCGAGAGTGTGCTGTGGCACGCCGGAGCTTGGCTCGTGCGAGTTGATTGTTAGTGGCACAACAAAACCTTGGTATTGCGCGAGTGTCACGATGTCGCCAGGCTGCAGCTCGCCATCAGTCAGGTAGAGCTCCGCAACGCGGGCCGATGTAGCATTAGTCACGCCATCTTGCTCGGGCTTAGTATGGAATGCATCTGCTTCGGCGAGTGTGGTGATGTGCCGGTCTACCACAGTGCCGATGCTGTCGCCAGCCTCAACAGCTAGAGTAGCAATACCATCTAGGTTGGCTGGTAGTTGAGGTTCTTCTGTGGTTTTGCCTGCCTCGTAGGCTTCGCGCTGGCTGAGGTAAGCGCTATACGCATCGACTAGCTGAGTAGCTTGCTCTTCAGGGGTGGGTTGATGCTCAGCAGAAGAGTACTGATCGTGGTTATCTTTTGATTGCATTGCTGCAAAGCCGGCTACAGCACCAAATACAAGAGCTGCTGCACCAATGACACCTCGCCGCGAAACACCCTTAGTTTCAGGATCTTGTGATCTAGGATCCTCTACCAAGTGACGGTACTTGCCATCACCATATTTGGGTGTTGGTGAAGAATTTGGGGCTTTTCGACCCCTGTTTGGTCTCTGTTGTGTATTCATAGTCCATTCACTATACAACAGAGGTCGCAAAAAGGGAAGAGGAAAATGGCAAAATAACGCACAATATTGCATAATGTGCTCAAAAACAGGGGTAATATCACATAATACATAATATTATAGATATTAATGCAATAATATATCTTGTTACACATACGCAAACGCCAATATCTTACAGCCCGGTGGCTTACTTCACGCTCTTTCTGGTGTTAGCTTGGCTACATAAAAATGAATGCCTTTCTAGAATATTCACCCCTTTAGTGCGAGAGCGCGGCGCTTAGTATAGAGACGAATCATCATACTTCATTAAATAAAACTGCAGACAGAGATGAGAGTATACCAGAGGTCGTGGGCCAAAAATAGAACAAATACCATAAATTTGCCGTTTTTGAGGTATTTCTGCCGCGAATGCCATGCTACAATAGGGTGTATGAGATCTACTCGAACCATCCAAATTGTGAATATTACTGGGCGAGAACTCGCCGGCAAATCATCAACAATTCGTGAGCTAATGCCGCGGCTGGGTGCCGGGGTTGTTTTGTTTCGCCCGAGCGATGTCTTGCGCGAATATGCCGCGAGTCATCATATTACACTGCGCAAGCGGAGCGATTATTTGCGCGTGCTGCAGATCATGACGGAGTCTGCACCGAGCTTGCTGGCCGACCGGGCACTGGAGCTACTTGAGCGGCCTGGTGTGGAGCTCGTGGTGCTCGATGGCCTGCGTGACTACCGCAGCGCCTGTCGCCTTAAGGAGCGACTGGGTGATCGCTACCGGACGGTGGTACTCACAGCGCCAGATGAACTCCGCTACGAGCGCTTCAAGGGAGTGGCCGAGGCGAGGCGGCGTGCTGGGCGCGATGCAGCGGTGATTCAGAGCTTCGAAGAATTTATGCGTGATGGCGAGGATGACATGGACAGCATGCAGCAATT
Organism: uncultured Candidatus Saccharibacteria bacterium; assembly: GCA_963528475.1. Lineage (GTDB taxonomy): Bacteria > Patescibacteriota > Saccharimonadia > Saccharimonadales > Saccharimonadaceae > Saccharimonas. Next base: position 22,016 of record CAURVP010000005.1, read on the forward strand.
CCCAGCGGTGCTGGCCAGCCACGATCTAACGCCTGGTGGCCCGATTGACACGAGCACCTATCCATCGGCTATCGCAGTGGCAGATGAGATCATCAGTTACTTGGTGTAGAGTAATCCAGATCAGGCAGTGAATGCGGGTGGGCGATCATGTATCGACAAAACACAGTAATACCATCTGTACTCTCCATGATGCTTATGCTATGATGAAGGCATGAATAAGCGAGGGTTTACGCTGGTTGAGATTCTGGTCGTGGTGGCAGTGTTGGCTATTTTGGTGTCGGCATCGGTCGTAGGGTATGGTGCGTGGCGTCAGCGTACAGCCCAGACAGAGTTAGTGAGCGATCTGCGGGCTGCCGGCGCGGCGATGACAGCCTACCGGACGTTTTATAATGGTTACCCTACATCGCTACCAGCTGATTATCACAAGAGTGAGAATATTACGGCGATGCTCAAGTACGTCGCATCGGCAACCTACTGCATAGAGGCAACAACGCGCACCACTCGGGGGCTTGTCTATCATGTGAAGGGCTCAGAGAGCGAGCCCAAAGAGGGCGGATGTGATGCCTACCAGGCGCAATCTGGCGAGAATGAGTCGCGAGCGACCGATGGTGTGCTGCGCTACTGCCATGTGATCCGCGCCGTTGAGCCAACCCAACCGGCAGTGTGTGAGCCGGAGTTGCAGAGGTAAAATTAGCATCATAAAGATCTAAGCCCAGATGTTACTCTCTGCGAGCCGTATACTCTGCCAGCTAAGATAGCAATGAATGGGGCAAGGCTAAGGCGGTACGACCTCAGGCCTAGCCCTTTTCTATACTAGCCGCATTTCCCTCGATGCCTTATGGAATTTCGTTGCAGCAACCTGACTTGCAGCACTAATGCTGAGAGATTGGTATTTGTAAGACGTCAATCCTGAGAATGGTTGAGGCGGGGAAGCAACGCAAGTTTTGAGGTGTAAGTATTGTAATATATACTACAGGTCGATCACTTCACCCCGGTCGATTGGCTTGTTGGCTGTGCGATGCCCATGTATACGACGGCGCACGGTGCGGCGCAGCTCGATGGCATTGGCGAGGAGAATGATGCCATTAACCAGTGCATAGCCACCAACGATTTGGACGAAGAGTTGGGCACTGCTCATTGGGAAGAGCCAGAGGACGAAGCTGACGATAACACCGATCACGCCAGACATGAGCCAGAGCGCTCTCGTACGGCTCCTGGCGGGAAAGATGCGGCTGAGTATAAGGTCGATGAGGCTGCGGAGCATTACCACCCAGCCAAGGACAAAGCTGAGTGTCGCCACACTAACCCGAGGGTTGGCAAGCATCACCGCGCCAAGCAGAATAAGCAGCGCACCTGCCACCACGAGAAATGCCTTGGCTTGGCCGTCTGCTACTTGTAAACCACGCACCAGCTGTGACAATCCCCAGACGATAATCAAAATTGCGAGAACCGTCATCAAAACAGTGAGCGTCACTGCCGGCATTGCAAGCGAGACGCCACCAAAGATAATCAACGACAGGCTCATGATAATAATCACCCACCACGCACCAATAATATGTCTTTTGAGTTGTTCGATCATACATGCCTCCTTATCCTTCTAGTGTAGATGATGGCGGAGTAATCTGCAATTAATAGGTGAGGCTATGAACTATCCACTACTGTAGAGATGGTATAGTGCTCGGGCACTAGTCGCGGGCAAACTGCATCAGTACCAGTGGGTCGCCGGTGACGGAGCGCAGGGTGTAGGCGCTGGGTAGTGTTGGGGTGGTGGTTGCGGTCGAGCTACTATAGTAGAGAACGTTGATTTTTTTGGCATCGGTAAAGGGCTGGGTGGTATCGGCCACTTTGCGGTAGGTGGTGCTCCCTTCGAGTGGTGCGTAGCCGCCCATCAGTGGGCCACCCACATAGGCCATATAGATGGGGCAACGTGACTGTGCTTGCTCGAGATAATAGCTCATCTCTATGGCAATGTACGGGTCGGCCGCAAGGATGACGCTCCCATCGCGGCAAGTGCTAAGCTGAGCAGCGATCTGCTTCACATTGGGCCGTTCATCACGCTGGAAGTTGAAGTTGCCTTGCAGCGATAACTGCACCATACCATAAACCATAACCACTGGCAGAAGTACCAAGAGAGCGGTTGACACAACCTTGTGCCAGCGCAGCGGCGAACGATGCAGGGCTACGCAAGCTGTATAGAGGACAACACTTGCAATAGTGATACCACTAATTACCACATGAGCAAGATAGCGCTCGACATACATTGGGGCGGATAGCGACACGACGACTAGTGCCGCGACAGGTATACTTATATGAGCAAGCAATAGCCAAGCAAGCTCGGGATGCGGCAACGAACGCATGGCACGAGGCCACGCCCACGCAACGGCACAGATAATAATCAGGACAAGTTGCGACGACACAACGCCTAGCAACCAAGATGGCTTATAAATCATATTGAAGGATGCGATGCCGAGCAAATTCTGCAGATTCATCGGCTGGCCAATCTCGGCTAAGGCACCATTGCCAATCTGCCCCAAGAAGGTCGGTAGCCATGGCAAGAACAACATAAAGCTCACGACATATGCCCAGAGCCACGGCAACTTCCACCACTGTTGTAGACCTTGGCGACGGTAGGTCATAACCATGAGCCAGAGCAGCTGGGCTAGCCAGAGTAGGGCGCTATAATACAGCGTCCCCATGCCGAAGGCGACAAGCACCGCATAGAGCATCCAGTCGCGCCAGCGATCATCGTGCCAAGCGCGTGCCAGTACGGCGGTTGCACTTACACCAATCAACGACCCCAGCGCATACATTCGTATCTCGAAGCCGTAGCGCATGAGTAGGGGTGTGCCAATCAGTGTGAGGAGCGTATACCCCGCGGCGCGCGTGCCAAACCAACGCCGCACAAAGCACCCCATAATAACCATCGCACCGCCATAGCAGAGGATACTAAAGGCACGCAGGGCTGGCTCGCTATAGCCCCATACGCTGGCCCAGAGCTTGAGGATGAGATAGTAGAGCGGCGGGTGTGTATCGATACTGGTGAGGCGAATGAGTTCACTGATTGGCTGCTTGGCCAGCCACACCGAATATGCCTCATCAAACCATACACTCTGCTGGCTGCCAATCCACCAGCACAATGCCATTGCCACCAGTGGCGCTACCACAATAGCGATGCGAAACCAATGGCGTCGTACTTTGCAGGTAAGAGGAGATAGTCGATTAACAAAAATAAAGGCGGGCTTCTTGACCCGAGCGGCAGATTGTTGCCGCGCTAGTTGCTTACTCATATCTTTTATAGTACCGATTTGTTGGCAAAAAATCCACTAGCAAAGCCATAATCATCCGTGGTACAATACCACTATACGTACCCGTAGCTCAGCTGGATAGAGCGTTGGTTTCCGGAACCAAAGGTCGCAGGTTCGAACCCTGCCGGGTATACCATAGATAATTGAGGCTCGCGCGGCCTCTGTTTTTTATGGGATACGTATAGTAAGACGAGTTAATTAATGGGATAGATTAATGAAACAAAAGAAGATCTATCTCTCTAGCTGATCCCTGTTAGCGTGGAATAATCTTCATCAAAAACTTTGTCTTGACGGCAAGGTAGATAAGCGCAAGTGCACTGACAGATAAGGCGAAATTGGCCGGGATCTCGTAGAAACGATCGACCGATGTAAAATAAAAGTCGCTAATATAATAATCTGGTGCCACAAAGAGATGTATGATGAGAATAACGAACGCATGCACCGTATACACATAGAGCGAATTATGGCCAAACGGCAGCAAAATCCAGCCGAGCCACCGCTTGATGTGATCCTCGAACCGCCGAAACAGCATAAAGAACCCAGCAAACCAGAGCCACGACAGAGCAAGCCGAGGTAGTGGTAGGTCGAGCTTGAGGAACTGATTGTCGAGTGCAGTATCGGCCGCGGCAAGCGCTTGATGAAAGCCATCGCCCAGCCCATGCGCCACAAAGGTGACGTATGCGTCGGCAAAGAGTGTGAGGACGAAGAGCGTTGCAATACTGCGCTTGATGATGCGTCGACGGCGCAGCGGCCACGATTGCCAGCGTGCGGTAATCTCTGGTAGGTAGTAGCCCAAGACAAAGGCCATAAAGAACAGCACCTGCCAGGTGAGTGGCTGGTATAGTTCACTGACTGGCCGTGGTGTTAGCGCCCACACCAGTAGGCTCAGCCCTAGCACGATATACCACTTGCCGCGCCGCAGCAGCCAGAGCGCGCCTGGTGCTACCGCAATAAACAGTGCATACAGGCGTAGATAGTCCGCCCAGCCGTAGAATTGCTGCAAGGTGATAATATCCCACGCCAGGCCAAGCCAATTACCGTCGGGTAGTGGTAGGGGGAGTTTGACGCCCTTATTGTCGATAAAACACCAACTGATCAGGAGCGAGAGAATAGTGACGATCACACTAGTGAGGTAGAGTGTACCAGCCCGTTTCCAGAGCAGGCGGGTGGCTGCCATGAGGGGCTGCCTGCGGAGCTTGGCACCGCGCACAATGCCCAGGACAAGGCCGGATATAATGAAGAACCCTTCGGCTGCCGACACAGCGAGGCGACTGTCGCCAGTGAGGAAGGTGAGGCCATTGGGGAAGTAGGTGAGATGGTCGAGAATGATGATAATCAAAAACCACCCGCGCATAAGGTCGAGACTAACGATGCGCCCAACAGAGGACGCGCTGGCTTTTGGTTGGGTTGTCACAATGATCTAGTATAGCAGATTTGCTAAAAGTCCGCTTAAGATTGCTAATATTGTCGGAAAGTAATAGGCTCGAGGTGTGAGTGCTTATGCACTGATTCACTTGTAGCCTAAGTGCCAAGGAGTACAATTGTACGCTTAGCGAGGGCGTTTGGTGGCAACAGCCCGTGCCTTGGTAGCGAAGGTATCATCGATGAGGACAGATGGCGCAAATTCACCACAGCGCCGCGCCACTGCTTGCTCAATCAAGAAGTCAGCAATGCGTGGATTTTTGGGTAGGAGCGAGCCATGGAGGTAGGTGCCAATGACATTGCGGTAGCGCGCACCCTCGGTCTGGTCGGTGCCGTTGTTGCCCGCCCCGCGCGATACGATGCCGAGGGGTGGCACGCTGTGCCCGAGGGTTGTGAGGCCGCTGTGGTTTTCGTAGCCAATGATCTCACCAAAGTCGCTGCTGGCAGTGACGATATTGCCGATCAGGCGCTGCTCGCCAGCGACCGTCTCAATATCGAAGAGGCCAATCCCGCGGATGATCGCTCCCTGAGTGGTCTTAAAGAACCGCCCAAATAGCTGGTAGAGCCCACACACCACTAGCATTGGCACACCATCATCAGCCAGGCGCTGCAGGGTGGGGCCAATCGCAAGCAAATCATCTTGGATGGTAGCCTGGCCAGAGTCTTGGCCACCGCCGCCCACGATGATATCGACATCAGCTGGGAAGGTATCGCCGGGGTTATATTCAACGAGCCGCACGCTGTAGCCATACCACTCGAGCCGCCGCTTGAGCGTGAGGGTATTACCCCAGTCGCCATAGATATTCATGGCGTGAGGGTAGAGTTGGAGGATGGTGATAGTGTTGTCTTTCATACAGCATTTACCTCTGTGTAATGAGCTAATTCGCGCCGCAAGGCAAGCATGGCGGTATAAGTACAGTAGATGCGCAAGGGAGTGCCGCGGTTGGCCTGGACAAACTCCGCCAGCGCTTGCTTGAGGCCAGGCACAACGCGCCGGGCTTCTACTTCATCATACTGGAGGCGCAGCGCCATATCGTAGGCGCGCACACCACTTACCATTGCCACGCCAGTAGGCCGCAGTGTGTCGAAATCGACATCCCAGAGCCAACTCATATCGCGGCCGTCGGCGTACTGGTCGTTGATGGCAATCATTGTAGCAGTCTTGTGTGGGTCAAACGATGCCAGGCTCAGGCGAAAGCCACTCGGGTTCTTGACGAGGACAAGCTCGCAGGGTTGGCCATTGACGGTCAGAGCTTCGCCGCGGCCAAAGGCTGGCTCGACCTGAGCCAGAGCAGCCAGCATGGCGGGTGTATCGAGTTTATCTTGCAGAATAGTACGGACGAGGGTAAGTGCTCCTGCGGCATTTTGGGCATTGTAGCTGCCCTTGAGCTTGAGTGAGACAGGGTGGTTGGCACCGTCGAAGCGGAAGGTGGCAGCTTGGTCGGATAACTGGCATAGCGTCACATCAGCATTGGTGGTGGCTGCAGCCTGGGCTGGGGCGCTCCGCATGGTGTCGTCGCTTGGGAAGAGGTGGGCAAGTGATGGATCGACGCCGTAGCGGCTTATTGGTGCTGTGAGGTCGGCGGTAAATTCTTGCCGCGTCAGCCGTGGGTCGTCACCATTGAGGACAATGCCATTTGTAGTGCGCATGGCGATGGTGTGAAGCAGCTGCGCTGTATAGTCGATCTCGCCAAAGCGATCGAGCTGGTCGCGCAGGACGTTGAGTAGTAAACAATAGCGTGGGGCAACTTGCTGCACGAAGTGTACGGCATGCGCTTCGTCCAGCTCCAGCACGGCAATATCCGCTGGCAAAACACCATGGGTATCAACCGCCTCAAGCAGCGCTGCTACCACGCCGCGAGTAAAGTTGCTCCCCGTGCGATTAGTAAAGACGCGGAGGCCTTGACTCTCCAGTAGAGCTACAACCATCTTGGTGGTGGTTGTCTTGCCGTTAGTGCCACTTACTACCACCACACCATGGGGTAGAGCATCAAGCGTACGGGCAAGAAAGTGCCGATCGAGCTTCTCGACGACGAGGCCTGGCAATGCCGAACCACCACCGCGCAACCGAGCTGCGCGCTGCACCCCTTTGCCCACAAGAGTTGTAATACGAATCATGGTGTTTATTATAGCATGAATCACCCTTTATTTATGGCGCGATATATAGCACAAATTACGCTAGTGCGCTACAATGCATAGTATGATAGTGGTTGGATTTTTTGCGTGGTGGTATGGCGCTGGGTGGTGGCAGCGGATCACGATGGTATGGGGGAAGCTGGTGAGTGTATTTGATTATTTTTCAATTGATCTCTTGGTGCGAACGTGGTTTGCGCCGTTTCGACAGATATCGGCAGGAGCAGTGGACGGGCCGATTGGGGTGCAGATTCGGGCGTTCTTCGATCGCCTCATCTCGCGGACGATTGGCGGCATCGTGCGGAGCTTTATGATTGTTTTTGGCATTGTCGCGCTCGCAGTAACCGCTGTGGTGGGGCTTGTCTTTATTATTGCTTGGGCGCTTGTACCTGTGTTGCCGCTGCTGGGAGTGGGGCTTGCGGTAGTGGGGTGGCTGCCATGGTAAGCGACTTTCATTATGATAGCTTGCGTGCTAAGAAGGCTCGCTTGGGTGTGCAGATGGGCCGCTTCGACCACTGGTGGTGGGTGCCATTTTTGCTACTCGTAGCAGGGGCAGGAGCCTTGCTGGCGATTGAGCTGCCTCTGGGGTGGTTTATCGCGAGCCTGGCTGTGGTGCCATATGGGCTCCACCGGTGGTATCAGGGTGAGATTGCCCATTTGCCCACCAGTGGTAGCACAGCTGACGGTTTGCTTACAGGTGATGTCCTGGGTCGGTTGCCTGCTACGCCAACACCACGCGATATCGCCTGGGCATTGCGCTCAGTCAATGATGGGCTGTTTATGGCATTGCGACTCGGTCTCAGCCCGGCGCTTATACAGGATCTCGTGAGTGACGACCCGAGCATTATGCCCGAGTTTTGGCAATTTGCTGACCGCATCCGTCAGTACAATCAACTCGAACAAATCACGGGTAGTGTGCTTATGGTGGCTTTGGTGCGCAGTGTGCCTGGTTACCAAAATATCTTGGCGGAACTCCAGCTTGACGACGAAGATCTCGATGGCGCTGTGCAGTGGCAGCACCACTTGCGTCAATTGGTGGCACAGATTCATCAGCCGCGGCGCACTGGTGGGGTGGCACGCGATTGGTCGTTTGGTTATATCCCACTGTTACGTCGCTTTGGACAGAATATCAGTGAGCAAATTAGTCGTGGTGGCGGGATGTTCTCTGTTGATGTTGCGTCGCACACCAAAGCGATTGATCAGCTCATCGACATCTTCGGCACCCGTGGGCGGCAGAATGCCGTGCTGGTAGGGCAGGCTGGCACGGGCAAGACGACCATCATTCACGCCTTTGCCGAGCGGCTACTTGATGCCTCGGCACATTTGCCTAGTAGCCTCAAGTTTCGGCAGGTGTTTATCCTCGACTCATCATCACTCATCGCTGCGGCACCAGGCCGAGGTGAGCTCGAGAACCTTGTTATGCGCGTCCTTGGTGAGGCGTATACTGCTAAGAACATCATCATCTGCCTGGATAATGCTCAACTATTCTTTGAGGAAGGAATTGGCGCGGTGGATCTTACCAATGTACTACTGCCTATTCTCGAGGCAGGGCGCTTGAGGGTTATTCTGAGTATGGACGAGCAGCGGTTTTTGCAGATTGGCCGGCGCAACCCATCGCTTGCTAATGCGCTCAATCGCATCTCCATAGCACCCACAAGCGAAGCTGAAACACTGCGCGTCTTGCAAGAACAAGCCGTCATTACCGAGGGGCAGCGCCATGTGGCTTACCGCTACCAAGCGCTGCGCGAGGCGTATCGGCTAAGCGCGCGCTATATTCATGATCTTGCTATGCCGGGCCAAGCCATCAAGCTGCTCGAGTCGGCCGCGAGTTACCACGAGGATGGTATTGTAACAAAGCAATCGGTGCAGCAAGCTATTGAGCAGACGATGGATGTGAAGATAAGTGTGGCGAGTACTGCTGATGATCGTGAGCGGCTGCTCAATATGGAGGCGCTCATCCACCAGCGAATGGTCAACCAAACGCGAGCGGTCAGCGTAGTAAGTGACGCTTTGCGCCGGGCACGAGCTGGTGTGCGCAACCAAAACCGGCCGATTGGCACCTTTCTCTTTCTTGGGCCAACAGGAGTGGGTAAGACAGAGCTGAGCAAGGCTCTGGCTGACGTGTACTTTGGTGGTGAGGGCAAGATTGTCCGGATTGACCTCAACGAATATGTCCGGCCTGAGGATGTGTCGCGCCTGATTGCTGATGGCGCTGATGATCCAGCCAGCTTAACCGCCCAGGTGATGAAACAGCCCTTTAGCGTGGTATTGCTGGATGAAATTGAGAAGGCCGCGCCAGAGGTATTAGCAACCTTGCTGCAGCTGCTGGATGAGGGGATACTGCGCGATATTAAGAACCGTGAGGTGAGCTTCCGTGATGCGATTGTCATTGCTACGAGCAACGCTGGGGCCGACCGCATCCGCGAATACATCGAGCATGGCTATAAACTTGAGCAATTCGAACAGCAGTTTACCGACGAGCTCATTAACAGTGGTCAGTTCCGTCCCGAGTTCCTCAACCGTTTTGACGAAATCGTCCTCTTCCGGCCGTTTACTAAGGAAGAGCTGGTGCAAGTGCTTGACCTTATCCTCGAGGGGGTTAATGCCACGCTCGCCCAGCAAAAGGTCTCGGTTGCGGTAGAGTATGATGCGAAGCTCTTTCTTGTCGAACGCGGCTACGACCCACGGCTTGGTGCTCGCCCAATGCGCCGCGTGGTGCAAAAAGCGGTGGAGAACACTGTGGCACGCCAGATGCTTAGCGGCAGTGTGACACCTGGCAGCACTATTACTGTCACGCTTGAGCAAGCTCGCCAAGCCTTCCAGACCGATGGTACACCAGAGGTTGTAACAGCAGATGAAATTATCCCACCAGAGTATAAACGGTAAAAAAGTACGGCACTTTTGAGTAATTATCCTTAGCTCTACAAAGCAATAATATTGAGAAATTGCCCATTCTATTATGGGCTACACATTAGATAAGAAGAACGAAGGTATGAAAGGGTTCTCAAGTAGACTTGAAAGCGCAAATTCTCTACCCTTGAAAGAATGTAAGAGCGAGAAATAATACCTCTTTTTGTGACGTGTACTTCTAGCGGTACGAGCCAAAGCCGCGTGATTATTGACCTTGGTTTGGTTGCATAAATCCTGGGCGGAAGTTTGGCTTCATGGCTGGTTTGCTGTAGGCTGGCTGTGGTTGGCGCGGTGTGTGCACGGTGTTATCACGCCGGCGGGCATAGGTGGCAGTGCCTGGCCGCGATCCTGATGGGTCACGTGGCCCCTCGCCACTGCCACGGAGACGCTCGTTGTTCATATAAGGTGCTTCGTCATCAATACGGCTACTATCGGCTGCGACTGGTCGGCAGCCCATCATAGTGTGCGAGCTTTGGTAGCGCAAGTGGTTAGCGCGGCGCTCTTGGATGGATTGATGCTGACGCTGGTCGACGCGTAGTGACGACGTCTTGGCGCCGTTGACGATGGTGCGGGTATTGCGTGCAACGCCATTGGTGTGTATGCTCGATCCGCGCAAGCGATGGAGTCCTCGGGTCATACCTTTATTATACACAAAAAAGTGGTATAATGGATAGCGCATGCGGGTGTCGTACAGCGGCTAGTATACAAGTTTTCCAAACTTGGGATCGGAGTTCGATTCTCCGCACCCGCACCACAGATGCAAGAGATGAGCATTGCTCCGCAAATGGAGCGATGTTTTTGTTGAGAGCATAGCGAGCCAGGCTGGATGAGAAGAGGTTTATCCTCTTCTCTAGTTTGGCGTGGCCTTCAAGGGCGCAATACTTTATAACAATTACACTAAAATCAAGTGAAAAAGGTAGGATTAGGCACGATACTGTTGACAAATATGCAACATTGTGCTACCATCGAACGGATGTCACAAAAAAATAGAACAAAACACGGCAAAGCCTATAACGAAAGTCCTGAGAAGCGCTGGTTTGACCGAATTGTAGCGGCGCCTCTGCTGATTGGCATGGGCTCAGCGGCTCTCGTTGCGGCTGCGGCAATGCATAAGGAGCTTGGCGATGGCCCAACGCTCTTCATTCAGGAGCGGTATGGGAGCGACCTTGATAACCTCGTTAAGGTGCCAAAGTTGCGGACGCTGCGTGGTGCGGTACGCAATACTGCCTCGGCTAATGGCTACAACCACAGTGGTGCTGGGCCAATTGGTAAGCTTGTGCGCAAAGCACATGTAGACGAAGCGCCGCAGCTATTGCAAGTATTGCGTGGCAAGATGGCAATCGTCGGGCCAAGGCCGCTAGCCACAGGCGAAGTGTATAATGATATTCTTGCTAACCCCGATATCCCTGAAGGCCTCAAGCAGCAGTGGATCGACGCACGCAAGACGGCTCGCCCCGGTATTATGGCGCCCTATAGCAAAGATCAGCATGGGCTTGGCTACAAGCTGAATACCATCCATATGATGGAGCAGGACGTTGTGTATGCCGAGACAGCCTCACTAAAGAAGGATGCCAAAGTAGTTGCTGCGACACTTGGTATGGTGGCGATAGACCTTGTACAAAAGCTTATGCCGCGGTCTGCCCGTGAGTGGTTGCAGGCTAAAACAGGGTTGGTGTCACATTCAGCAGGCCAAGAGCGTGCGGAGAGCGATGTTGTGGTGGCGCTGCAGCAAGCACAAGCACATACTCAGCCTACACGGCGTGCTGCGTAGCATAAACCTGCAAGTTTTCACTTTCTCTGCCAGAATAGGCTATTTTTGCTCGCTATTCTACCTGGAGAAGCAATGAGTGTATTATTCTGGTATTATAGTAAGCATTTTTGGAAATGTTTCTGCTTATATCACCCGTAAAGTTCTACATTTCCTCAAGTAGTGGTCTCCCGAAATAACGGTGGAGCGGTGACCGCAGCAGATGCGTATACTCTATGTATTAGAGTGATGAAAGGGGACGGGACGGGCATCATACCATTGAGCCCTTGTGGTACAATAGAGGGAGATTTTTGCGAGAGAGAGCTTTTCTCCTTGCACGAAGCACGATTATTTCAATGTAAAATACCCCAAGGGGTATGGGGAACACAACCATACTATGCCAGCACCATTCTCATTTACCATTACTCACCGCATGCCGCAGACGTTGGCGCGGACAGGCGTGATTCACACCCCGCATGGTGATATCAAGACGCCAGCCTTCATTGTCGTGGGCACAAAGGCAAACGTGAAAGCAATGGTGCCTGAGATGGTAGCTAGCGTGGGGGCACAGGCTGTCTTGGCTAATGCCTATCACCTTTACCTGCAGCCAGGGCATGAGCTGATAGAGAAGGCTGGGTACTTGGGTAAGTTCATGCACTGGAGTGGTCCAACTTTTACCGACAGTGGTGGCTTCCAGGTGCTGAGCCTGGGCTCGGGCTTTAAGAAGGTATTAGCGATGAGCACTGATGTTAATGAAGAAATTGCGATTGCTAAGAAGTCGAGTCGGCACGCCTGGGTGGATGATAATGGTGTGATGTTTAAGTCACACCTCGATGGCTCATTGCATAAGTTTACGCCAGAGCTGTCGATGCAAATCCAGGCAGGGATTGGGGCGGATATTACCTTTGCTTTTGATGAGCTGACGTCGCTGATTGACCCGTATGAATATCAAGTGGAGGCACTGGCGCGTACCCATGCGTGGGCGGAGCGCAGCCTAGCAGAGGTCAAGCGTCTTCGGGCTGCTCGGCCAGATAAGCCGTATCAAGCGCTCTTTGGTGTCTTACAAGGGGCGAATTATGAGGACCTGCGTAAGCAAACCGCAGCACGCCTTGGCGCAATGGATTTTGATGGCTATGGTATTGGTGGGGCGCTAGAGAAAGAAACAATGGCTCAGACTATCCAGTGGGTGAATGAGATCTTGCCCGAAAGCCGTCCGCGGCATTTGCTTGGTATCTCGGAGCCAGATGACATCTTTGCGGCGATCGAGCAGGGTATTGATACCTTCGATTGCGTAAGCCCAACCCGCGTAGCACGCAATGGTGCGGCTTACACACCGCATGGGCGGGTGAATATGCGTGGGACGAAATATCGCGAGCTGTTTGCGCCTATTATGGCGGAGTGTGACTGCTACACCTGCCAGCACTACACTGCGGCCTACATCTGTCACCTGCTTCGTGCCAAGGAGAGCCTGGCGGGGACATTGCTGTCGATCCACAACGAGCGCTTTATCATCAAGCTTGTCGACGACATCCGTCATAGCCTCGAAGATGGCACATTCTACGCCTTTCGAGATCATTTCTTGGCGCAGTATTATCGCCAGTAGCGACTGATGAGTTCATAGGCTATAGTATGCATTCACATAACAACTAGGGAAGAGGGTTTGCATAGTCAATCTTTTCTCCGTCATCAGCCCTTTCTCTCGCCACCGTCTCTTTAAAAACGCCAAAAGGGTCTTAGTATTTTCCTAACACACGAGGCTCTTCAATGATCATACTGCAATAATCACCACAGGCAACTTTTTGTTCTACCAGGATGAAAGTACTGCGTTCTTCATATTCTGAGAGAGATGCAAATCTATTGCAGTGAGCAGCTCGCTCGCTAGACACGCAAACGAAATGGTGTGAAGTTAGTGGTGGTGTCGTAGGTATCGACGGATTCGCGTCGCTTAAGCATAGCAATGACACGGTAGGTAAGTGGCAGGCAGATGACCTCAACGGCAAGCTTGAAGCCAAGCCCGACGGTGATATAGTTGAGCAGTGCCCCCCCCGTGAGCTGCCCGCCAAAAGCAACAACGCAGAATATAACGGTATCAAATAAGCTCCCCACCACTGTCGACCCAAGCAGACGCAGCCATAGCTGCCGACCCTTCATAGCAACCTTGAGCTTAGCAACGATGTACGAGTTGAGGAAGCTCCCCGTTAGGAAGGCAAGCAAGCTCGCCACAACGATCTGTGGGAAGAAGCCGAGCACTGCCTCGTAAGCGGCTTGGTCGTGGTACTCTGCCGCCGCGGGCAGATAGCGCACCAGTGTAAAGCAGCCAATCGCTAGCAGCATGACCCCAAAGGCCGTCCAAATAGCGCGGCGTGCCCGGCGATAGCCATAGACCTCTGTCATGACATCATCAAAGATATACACGAGCGGGAAGAGCACTGCCCCACCATCAAGGATAAGTGGGCCGAGTGCTACCAGCTTGGTGGCGGCAATGTTGGAGATGAGTAGCGCCGCAACATATACTGCGAGAATGACGCTAAAGTATCGATAATTTCCGTTCGTGTGTTTCATGCTTCGTTTATCATACCACACCTGCCAAGAAACCTGCTATAATAAACCCATGCCCCGATAGCTCAGCTGGATAGAGCAGAGGACTTCTAAGCCTAAGGCCGTAGGTTCGAATCCTACTCGGGGCGCCATTTTATCGTCATACCCCGTCTCGGTGGGGTTGTTTTTATTACATACAAAATGCATTTACATGCTACGCGAAGCCATGCTATAGTACAGCGAGATTTATGCAAGATGTGACCAACCACGACCTCCTCAAGCGCAACATTATCAAATATTCGTGGTTTCGGATTTTTACTAAGCGTGTCTACTTGCCGCTTATCACGGTGCAGCTGGTGAATGTTGGTAAAGTGAGTTTGGATGAGCTAGCACTGATGGTCGTTATCTCGTCTATCGTCCAGGCGGCGCTGCAGATGCCGGCGGGTTATGTGGCCGATAAGTTTGGCAACCGGCGAGCGATTATCCTTGGTGCGAGCATCGCTGTGGCGTCGCCACTGTTGTATGCTGTGTGGCCGAGCTTCTGGGGTGGGCTGATTGCCTCGGTTTTGTTCTTTGGTGGCTATGCGTTTCAGTCTGGTGCGGTCGAGGCATTTATGCACGATTCCTTGACGGCGCTAGGGCGAGCACGCGACTATACCAAGGTGATGGGCCGCGCCCAGACGTATGGATTGATTGGTAATACCGTGCTCATTATCGTAGTGCCACTCACATACCGTATTCATCATACGCTCCCATTTTTGATTGGCTTTTTGTCGCTTGCTGCGACGGTGTGGTTGGCGCTGAGCTTTGCTTATCCACCGCGCCGAGGAGCTGCCCAGGCTCAGCGGCCACGGCAGGCTGCTCGCGCAATCATTACTGCGAAAAATCTTGCTCTCTTTACCTTCGCTGGTTTCTTGGCTGGTGTGTCCAATAAGGGACTAGAATATCGCGAGCTGCTCTTCCAGCATGTCGGCATTGCTGTGGAGTGGTTTGGAGTGATTGCGGCGATTGGGAGCTTGGGTGGAGCGTTACTGGGCTGGTATGTACATTGGTTTGATCGCCTGCGGCCACTGGCATTTTATTGGGTCGATGCGTGGATTATGGCGCTGTGTATTGTCTTGATGGGCGTAACGCCAAGCCCAATTATCGCGGTCATTGCTGTTGTGCTATTTACTGCATATACGCGAGTGCGACCGATTGTTTTGCAGTCAAAGATTCTCAGCGAGCTGCAGCATACATACAAAGCAACGCTCCTCTCTGCGCTCAATATGTTTACATTGCTTGGTGACGTCGTGGCGATTAGCTTGCTCACTCGGATGGTTAATCAGTATGGCTATAGTGCGGGGCATGTGTGGTTTGGTGGGGCAGTTGGGGCGATTGCGCTTGGTCTGTGGCTGGTGATGTGCGTTGAGGCGCTGTGGCGTCGCAAGAAAGCGCGCTAAATTAGTTAACTTCAGTATTTACCTACCTTATCCATTTGTCATTTTTTAATCATCTGCTCTCCCCAATGAAATATAGTGATGACCCCTATTACAGATAGGAAGACTTCACTATAGAAGCGGTGATAAGCCTGAGGAGAAGCGAGCAACCTGGTGAGAGGAGAGAGGTATAAGGTAGTAAAGTTTTGAGATTGAGGATGAATAACCATAGGTAATAGACAAACTGCGCTATCTCTGCTACAATACAGCATGTCAGCAGAACAGTAAGGTTTGCTGTGCGATTGTCTGGTGGATATAGCTCAGTTTGGTTAGAGCGCTGGTTTGTGGCACCGGAGGCCGTGAGTTCAAGTCTCATTATCCACCCCAAAATAAATTCCCGGATGATTCCGGGGTTTTATTTTGGTTTGATGCTGCTTTACTACTATAAACAGTGGTAATTTTATTTGGTTATTGCCAGAAGTTTAAGGCGCGTGCCTGACGTGTCTGTTTTGTGTACTCTTGCTTTTTGTACTCTTTTTCTCATGTTATGCGAGATAAGAATCGATCTTCGCAGCTCAACAGGCAAAACACTGGCGGACGGGAGCTGGTACTGAGAAAGTAGACCTTCTAAGACTTAAACTCTATTTATGCAAAGTCTGCGCAAGATGCGGTCGGTGTATATAGCAAGAGACCTCTCATTATGAGAGGTTCTCTATTAGCACAGCAAGACAAGCTAAGAAGCGGCTAATATTCCCATGTTGTCTCGATATCCGCTCCAAGAGTGTTGAGTCGGTTAGCAAAGTCTTCGTAGCCTCGGTTGATATTGTACACGTCACGCAGGATGGAGCGCCCAGGGGCTGCGAGCATAGCTAACATCACGACGACGCTGGGGCGCAAGGCTGGCGGTGCGACGACATCGGCAGGCTTCCAGCGGGTAGGGCCACTGATGTAAACGCGGTGTGGATCGACCATCTCTACTTGTGCGCCGAGGCGAGTGAGGTCGGTGAAGTAAATGGCGCGGTTATCATAGCTCCAGTCGTGCACCAGAGTCCGGCCCGTTGCTACCGTGGCGATGAGACCAAGGAAGGGGAGATTATCCATATTGATGCCTGGGAAGGGCATACTGTGGAGCTTGTCTTGTGGAGCGGTGAGAGTCGATTTGTGCAGGCTAATATCGACCAGGCGAGTCTGGCCATTACGCGCTGGGTACTCGCTGGAGAGCTCATATTGTAAGCCCATACCGCGCAGCACTGCTAGCTCGAGCTCGAGGAATTCGATTGGTGCCCGGCGGATGGTAATAGCAGAGTCCGTCACTACACCCGCTGCGATGAAGCTCATTGCCTCGATAGGGTCTTCGCTTGGACAATATTCGACTGTTTGGTTGATCTCGCTGACACCATGGATAGTGAGGGTCGTTGTGCCGATGCCATTGATCTGTACCCCAAGCTTTTGCAAGAAGAAACAGAGGTCTTGCACCATGTAGTTGGGGCTGGCGTTGCGAATCGTCACGACGCCTGGGTGGAGCGCTGCCGCCATGATAACATTCTCAGTGACGGTGTCGCCGCGCTCGGTAAGGACGATGGCGTGCTCAACCATATGCGGGTTGGCTGTTGCTTGGTAGTAATCGGTCGTTGCCTCGACAGTCAGGCCAAAGGGTGCGAGGCCCGCCATGTGTGGCCCCACCGTCCGCGTGCCAAGGTTGCACCCACCCGCGAATGGGATTTGGAATGACTCATATTGATGGAGCAATGGCCCCAGGAACATAATAATGCTGCGGGTGCGCTTGGCTGCGGCAATATCCATCTCGTCTAGATGGAGAGTGCGTGGTGGGGTGATCTCGAGGTCATTGTGTTCAAGCCAGCGGCAGCGCACGCCAATGCTTTCGAGCACCTCGATGATGCGATTAACTTCCTCGATCCGTGCCACTCGGCGGAGTGTCGTCTTACCTTTATTAAGGAGGCTTGCGCAGAGCAGAGCGACAGCGGCATTTTTGCTGGTCTTTACCTCAATCTCGCCATGGAGCGAGCCACCACCATTGATGACGAAGTTTGTTTTGCCAGCTTTGTTGATGCGGACAATTTCGCTGCTCAGCACTTCGCCAATGCGAGCAATCATTTCTAGGCTGATGTTTTGGCCACCCTTTTCGATGCGGTTGATGGCCGACTGGCTCGTGCCAAGTGCTGCAGCGAGCTCGGCTTGCGTCATACCGCGCGCTTGGCGGGTTTCTTGGATGAGTGTTCCGATATTACGGAGATATTTTGCTGTTCCCATGCTTGTACAATATATCATCGGTGATATATTGTCAAACACAAGCATCTCGTGTTACGAGGAAAAATACAGGGGTTAGGCTGCGAAGTTTTTCTAATAACTCCATCAGCTCCTTTCTGCTATTTCAACTAGCCGTGCGCAAGGCCTATATTTACTACACGAGCAAGTGCCTCGTCTTCATATCAGAGAGTAATATCAAAAGAGATGCGATAGTACGTCAGTACTACTGGAGAAAAAGAGAGCTATCGCAAGCTCAAGACGCACGTCGTCAAGTACTGCAACTCCCCACATTGGGTAGCTGTGCTATACTACACATATGATCTAATGAAAAGTGCATAGCGAATCCTAAGATATAACCAACAAACAAGGAGTATTACCCATGCACGAAACAACTATTGCAACCCTTATCACCCGTGAGCAGCAACGCCAACGCGAAGGCTTGGAGCTCATCCCTAGCGAGAATTATGTCTCTGGTGATGTACTACGGGCGCTTGGGAGTGTCTTTACGAATAAATATAGCGAGGGTTACCCAGGCCGGCGTTACTATGGCGGGCAGCAGTATACCGACCAAGTAGAGCAGCTGGCAATCGACCGTGCCAAGCAGCTCTTCCGGGCTGACCATGCTAATGTCCAGCCGCACAGTGGTGCTCAGGCGAATGAAGCAGTGTATTTTGCATGGTGCGAGCCAGGTGATACCATCCTCGCGATGGATCTGGGTCATGGTGGTCACCTGACGCATGGTGCGCCTGTGACACATAGTGCTCGTGAGTATAATTTTGTTCGCTACAAAATGAAGGATGTAGCGACGGGCGAGATTGACTACGATGAGCTACATCGGATGGCGCAAGAACATCGGCCAAAGATCATCCTGGCGGGCTTTAGTGCCTATCCGCGCCAGCTAGATTTTGCACGCTTTGCGGCGATCGGCCACGAGGTTGGCGCTTTGCTCATGGCCGATATGGCGCATGTCGCGGGGTTGATTGCTGGTGGGGTAGCGGAGAATCCCCTCGATTATGGCTTTCATGTTATGACGACAACGACGCACAAGACGCTGCGTGGGCCGCGTGGTGGGCTGATCGTTAGTAAGGGAGTGGTGAGCAACCCACTCAAGCGCCCAGCCAAAACACTCGAGAATATTCCGACACTCATCGATCGAGCGGTCTTTCCTGGTATTCAGGGCGGGCCACATATGCATACGATTGCTGCCAAGGCAGTGGCCTTTGGCGAGGCGCTCCAGCCAGCCTTTCGTGCCTATGCTGAGCAGGTGGTGGCCAATGCCGCTGTCTTGGCGCAGGAGCTGCAGCAGCGCGGCTTTGTGCTCGTGACGGGTGGCACAAGCAACCATCTCATCTTGGCCGATGTCCACACAAGCTTTGGGATTGATGGCAAGACGGCGGAGATTGCGATGGATAAGATCGGCTTGACACTTAACGCTAATGCCATCCCTGATGATCCACTGCCGCCATTTCGCCCTAGTGGCATTCGCCTTGGTACGCCAGCGGCAACAACGCGCGGCCTAGAGCCGCAGCATATGCCGCAGATTGCTGAGTGGATGCAGCAAGCCATTGACCACCGTGATGATGAGGCAGAGCTAGCTAAGCTCCGCACTGATGTTGCACACTTCTTGGCGGACTTCCCAGTGCCGACGGAATAGGCAAAAAGTCAGAGGTTTGTCACTGTCATTGATAATCGTGTCTCGCTAGGCGCAGTAGTAATACATTCGCATATCTAAAACACCCGCCAGAGAGCGGGTGTTTTTGTTGGTTGAGAGGATAAGCTTAGCAGCTGCCTCGGACGATATCCTCGGTTTTGTCGCCCTTCTTGTAGGTGATTTTTGCGCCCTTACCACTACCACACTGGGTGTACAAGACAGGAGTGTCGTTGTTTGGTGTGCCAGATGTGATGATCTTCTTCTTGAGGTCTGGATCGATCTTTGCTTCAGTTACTTTATCGTCAACAAGATTGCTACTGACTTGCGCGGCTGTTGGGTATTCACCCTTCTGGCTGTTCCATGCTTCTACCTTGGTCGAGAGCTGTGATGCAGCGCCAGCGGCTGCAGAGTCACGAGCGCGTTGCTGGATACCGTTGTACGCGACGATGGTAATAGCCGCTAGGATGGCGATGATCACAATCACGATGAGAAGCTCGACAATTGTGAAACCGCGCAGGTTACGTTGAGTTTTTGTTGTCATACAGAGTTACCCCTCCTTGTTACTGATTATATTACGATCATACTACGAACATTCATTAAACACAAGCTTTTTGAGCACAGATGTATGAGAATATTTTTCAGAGATAGCGTGCGCGCTAGCATAGGCTGAATTGTGGCTAATGGCGCGCTAGTATAGCTAGAATACCTGAGCTACACGCTACCTATTGTTTTCTCAATTGAGCTAATTATTAATTCGCCGGGCCTGCATTGACCCCCGAGCGTGAATAGTCTGGCCAGTACTGAGAGCAGCGATATCTACTGCAGCAGAGACGACAGTGGTGCTATCATTTGGCGTGGTGCTGGCCGCTTGATTAAAACCCGTTGCATAGCCAAAGCGAATGCTCGATACATTGCTTGCGACGCGCGTGTCGAGCGCTTTGCAGTAGCCGCCAATGTAGTTGCAGGTGCTCTGCTGCCAGGGTTGGCCACACATCGTGTTGTTGCTGGGGTTGGTCGCATTAAATTCGTACTGGCTTGGCACGATAGTTCGCCGCCAGAGAGTGGTACCTTGCACGAAGTAGACAACCTTGACGGTAAGTGGACTGTTTGTGCGGTAGAGTTTGGCAACTAGGTCAGCTTGAGTGCGACAGGGGTTGGCTTGGCTATTGAGATAAATGAGCTCGCGCTGAGGATCGGAGGGGTTGCGGTCGGTGGCGTATTGGGTAAGAATCAAGACGTTATCACCTGCGAAGTGCTGTGCCCAGTTAGCTGCAATGGCTTTGCTCTCGACTTTTGTCGCTAGGCGGACATCTTGCTCGATCTGGTCAAGTGCATCTTCCATGCTATACGTCAGTGCGCCGCGCTGGTTGGAAATAACAATCGAGCTCAGTAGCCCGACTAAGGCAGCGACCAATACGCCGACTACCACGACAATAATAGGGATCACTACTAGCATTTCTACTACAGTGAAGCCACGCTCTTGTCGCCGCGCAGGGTAGATGCAGCGGATGAGCTGCTGCATTCGCTCTCGTATATTATTGGCTGCTGAGAATCGCATGGCGAACCTCCGATTGGCTAGAGCCTTGCCCATAGCGCACCGTTACCGATACACGGCTTATCTGTGGTGCGGTGGTGCTATATGGGCAATCAACGATAATGGTGGCATTAACGGGCTGAGGCAAGCCATCAGTATCGAGCGAGTGGTCAGTCGTAAGATTGCGATTAGCCGCGCGGTTTGTACACGGCGTTGGTGTGCCATTGCCAACTTCGCGGCGGAGCAGCTCATACCCGACAATACTCGCCTTGGCATCGCGATTGGCTTCTGTGGCGCTCTGGATTGTCACAATGTAGAGCTGGTAGAGCGTCCCAACAAAGAGCACGCCCAGCACCATCGTCACCAACATCTCTACCAGAGTAAAGCCAGCGTCTGGACTATGCTTCATTGGTGGTTGCTCGTGATGGTTATCGTTACTGTTGGTGCGCGCTCTAGCCGGTAGTAGAGGAAGAAGCGGCTGCACTCTTGGCTGGTGGTGACGCAGAGCGAACCATCGCGAGCGCGTGGCTCGTAGATAAAGCGGTCAATCGATGCACTATCTTTGCTAATACCATTGCTTGGCGACTGGACGAAGAGCGCTTGCTGACCACTGCGCGATGGGTATTGATAGCTATCCTCAGATAGTCCAGGGAGGATATGGCGAATTGTCGTGCCATTAAGCGAGGTCAAAAACTGCTCGGCCGACGGGTAGCGGTGGCCTTGCTCGCCCGACGTACCAGTTGCGTCGCCGTTGTAGAAGGATTCAAGGCTGCGCGCTACCGTCTCTACAGTGGTGGTGCGGGCGGTATCACGCGAGGAGCGCTGCGTATTATTGAGCGTCACCACGCCCAGTACCAGCAGTACCAGCATAATTGCCAGCACAATAATAATTTCCACGATTGTATACCCGCGTCGTACCCTCATGCAATTAGCATAAGGGTTTTGAGGTAAAAGTGCAAGAGGTGAGAAGTCGAATCGAGGTTATTATGGCTTACTTTGTTTCGACTACGGCCCATAGTCACCAAATAGGGGAACAATAAGAAAAGAATTCTCTAGTAGGACAAAATGAACTTCGTGCTCGTCCGATAGGAGAGAAGTACAAAACTGGCAGAGGATAAGCAAAAAATAGTGAGATATAGATACTCAAAAATATATAGTCAATTTTACTTTCTTGACTATATGTATCGCAAAAATTATTAATAAACGGCGGTAAAAGACAAAGGTATCTATAGGTACTATGCGCTATTTGACTTGTCACGCCGCTGGTATTTCTAGCGGTTCTTGCACAATGGTGATGCCGAATTTTTCCTCCACTGTGCGAATAATTTCCTCACGAGCGGCAGCAAGATCGTGGTAGCTGGTAGCCGATTGATTGATGAGCACTACGGCGTTCTTGTCGTGCACCTTCATGCCGTGGAGAACGCTGCCTCTGAGTCCCGCTTGCTCAATGAGCCAGCCCGACGGCACCTTGACGCGCCCATCGGGCAGCGCATAGTGCGGTACTGTGGGGTAGTGCTGCTGGAGCCGAGAAAATTCTTCACTTGAAATAATCGCATTTTTGAAGAACGAGCCAGTATTGGGGAGCTTGGCTGGGTCAGGCAGCTTGCCAGCGCGGATCGTCATGACGGCTTGGCGAATGTCTTGCGGGGTAGGCTCTGCTATAGCGTGGGTGGTGAGATAATCTTGAACGGCTTGGTAGAAGGGTGGCTGTGGCAAACCCTTGCGCAGGCGGAGCATTATGCTTGTGATGATATATCGCCCCATCTCGCGGCCCCGGAAAATACTGTGCCGGTACGAAAACTCGCAGTCGGCAGCGCTCAGCACCACAAATCGCTCTTGCTGGCGATCATATGCCTCGAGCGAGACGAGTGTGTCGGCAATCTCCTGCCCATACGCACCAACGTTTTGCACTGGCGCAGCGCCTGCTGTACCTGGGATAGCCGATAGCGCCTCAATGCCACTCAGACCACTGGCCACTGTCTTGGCCACAATAGTATCGAGAACTTCTCCTGCACCAACAGTAATCGTCGTCGACGCATCATCCTCAGCAATGACCGAGAAGCCTGGAATACGGTTGCGCGCCACAATGCCAGCAAAGCCGCTGTCTTGGGCTAGAGTGTTACTCCCGCCACCAAGAACGAAGAGTTCAGCCTGCTGTTGGCGGGCCATCGTGCACACCGCCACGACATCATCGTTGGTATAGAGGTCGACCATAGTATGAGCGTTACCGCCAAGCTGCATCGTCAAATATGGTTTGAGTGAAACGTCAGTACGAATATCCATAGGTATAATATATCACCCATGATATATATCTGCAAGCCGATCCAGCCTGAATCTGTATAATAAAAAACGACGCCACCCAGAGGTTTTAAACATATTGCAAGCGACGATACTACCGAAGCCGGTAGATTGAGGTATTTATAAGGAGTATATCCAAGAGCAGGGCTAGCCCTTATAATATAAACGAACAAAGAGACTGCGTACCGATAATAGCAACACGAGAGAGCGATGAGGCAAATTCGGCTAGGCCGCAGAGCTCAGCAATGGCTACTTCTTGCTAGACTCAACTGTTGCCTGCGCTGCCTGGATAACGTGGTCGATCATCACGGCGATGGTGAGAGGGCCAACGCCGCCTTTTTCTGGGGTGAGGGTGACATCGCTGCGCTCGCGCACGCTTGGGTCGACATCGCCAACGATAACACCGCCTTCGCTCGCTGTGCCAGCATCGACGACCACTGCACCTGCTTTGACCATATCCGCTGTAATGAGATGGGGCTGGCCAGTAGCAGTGACGATGACGTCACTTGCAGCGATGATCTCTGTAGTATTAGGTGTTTGGCGGTCGCACACTGTTACCGTCAAACCGCGGTCGCGCCACAGCCGCTCCAGTGGTGCGCCCACTAACCGCCCTCGCCCGATGATGGCGAGCTGCTTATCGTTGAGGTTAATGTTGTAACCTGCCAGTAGCCAATCGATTGCTTGCGCTGTTGCTGGCGTATAGGTAGCTTGTGGGCCACTCAACCCATCGACGTCCTTGGCAGGAGCGATGCGCTGCACGATGGCATCTGTTTGTGATGGGTCGTTGAGCGGCAATTGGACGATAATACCGTGGATGTGTGGGTCGTTGTTTGCTCGGTCGATTACGCCCGGCATATCTACCTCGGCAGTTGGCGCTACCTCTGTCTCAACGAGAATATCGGCAGCATAAACTTGCTTGTAGCGCACGTAGGCATTGATTGGTCCCGATGCGTTAAGCGGAGTGATAATGAGCAGCTTGGGGGTGATACCATGCGCTTGGCGTAAGTGGCGTACTTGGCGGGCTTGGCGCTGCTTGATGAAACTTGCGAGCTCGCGGCCGTTGAGTGATGAAGTAGGCATAAGGTGTAGTCCTTTCTAAATACGTGATTAATACTCGGTGATAGGTATCTCTATAGCAAACAGTCCTCTGGCAATACCGAGGACTACATACTATGGAGGGCCAGGAGGGGCTCGAACCCTCGACACCCTGCTTAAGAGGCAGGTGCTCTAACCAGCTGAGCTACTGGCCCATGTCGTGCCTGCACTACCCGTGCAAAGCCCTTTTACTATAGCGGATAGCCTGGGGTTCTGTCAAGAGGTCGAGGAGTGAATTAAAAGGCTCTCTTACTGCACTGCTTGCGCTTGCTTGTCTTTTTGCCAAAAACGCATTACCATGGGGCAAGAGAGTTTAATCGGGAGAATAGCAATGGCAAACGAACAACCTACAGCACAACCAACACCACCAACTGAGGTAGCATCGCAAGCAGCTCCAGCTGCCAGCCAACCAGTAGTGCCAGCCGCTGCGCCTGCACCGGTTGATACCTCACCGCGCAACTACCTGGCGGTCGTAGTCCTCGCTGCGTTTATGGGGCAGTATGGCTTGGCTCGCTGGTACCGTGGTGACGAGCTGGGCAAGATCCGCTTTTGGATTGCAGTGGGCTGTACGGTAACATCGGTTGTGCCGTATATTAATATCGTTTCACTGTTGGGGTTGTTTGTCCTATCTGTCTGGGGTATCGTCGACTTCTTCTTGCTGACGAGTACCACAGCAGATGCAAACGGCACGCCATACGTTGCAACAGAGCGCGACAAGACGTGGGCACAGGGGCTTAAGATTGCCTACATTGTTGGTCTTGTCTTAGCAGCAGTGGCGATTGTTGTCTTCTTGATCTTGCTGGCAGCTGGAGTGATTGTACTGTGGGATACAACAAACACAACTAGGCCTATGCGGTCATCGACATACTATTATCCTCGTTAATAGCGGTTGTAGCAGTAGTGCAACAAAAGGGGCTGGCAGCGCGCTAGCCCTTTTTTGTGTAGTGCGGCCACAAAATGAATAGCAAATAGTGCCATATAAAAAACCCAGAACGTACTGGGATATTAGAACAAAGTTGGTACACCCGGCAGGATTCGAACCTGCGACCACTTGGTTCGAAGCCAAGTACTCTAATCCGCTGAGCTACGGGTGCTTACTAGCCCTTATTGTATCACTACTGACGTGAGAATCCAAACTGCCTGAGAATACACTCTAGGGAGTGGCGAGACTGAGATATTGGATGGTATTATATAAAAACAAGAACGAGGACCTTGGGATGTACAAAGAATACAAGATAGATTGGACACAGCTACGCACTGCTGACAACGAGAATCCGCAGATTCTTCCTGGCAAAATATGGACTATGCTTCATGCCGATAAAGACGAAGTTGCTGATGACGCATATTGGAAGATAGAGGGAAATGCCTTCTTCCAACGCAATCTATATCAGGCTACCGAACCAGTAACCACCATCGTCACAAACGAGATACATCTTGGAAACTTTAGCACACCAGGCCTCGGCTTTGCACTCGATCTCCTCGTCGAGATCGCCTGCGGCTGGTCAGCACCATCAGAAAAAGAACGAGGCAATGCCGACCTAGCTAACCGCTGCCGAGAGAAGATCCGCGCCATCATGCCAGACCTCTACCGACTTGCCGAGACACATACTGACCAGCGCGTCCTGCAGGGGATAGTCGATCTGACAGATGAACTCGAACCCAGCAAACAGCAGCGAGCAAAGATACTGTCGATTGTGGAACCAAAGGCATACGATGAGCGGCTTATTAGAATGGCTTTGCGAGATTTGAGAAAGTCGTTGAGACGACTATGACTCTTGAGATTGTGCAAGCAATAATTTGATGTATACGATAGTAATAGAGGCTAAAAGGGGCAATGTAATTGTATGTAGGGCAGAGCTGCCACTCTCGTGTTGCTGATGGTTGATAAATACCTACCCGTGTATATTAGCAACAGCTACCCCACGCTCCGTCAAAGCTTCCTCTACTCGCTTGACGACTTGGCTGGGAGTAAGCTCGGCTTTGACAATATAGCTGTGGACACCGAGGTGCTGGAGCTTTTTGGGGGCTTCTTCGTGACCAAGGTTAGTGAGGACGATAACTGGGATATCCTTACCCCATGAGTAAGCGCGGATGTGCTCGAGCGTGTCGGCACCATTGAGGTGGGGCATTTGGAGGTCGAGCAAGATGATATCGGGGTGAGTCCGTTGCACGAGCATGATACCAGCTTTGCCATCGCCTGCAACTTCCACCGCAAAGCCAGCCGCTTCGAACTTCATGCGGTACATTTGGCTGATGGTTTGGTCGTCTTCGATGATGGCAATTTTAACCATTTGCTTTATAATAGCAGGTATAGCATGAAAATGGAACAAAATCACCCAAAATCAAGTACCACATCTATACCGGCCGAATCACTGGTAGCACTGGGTAGCGTGCTAGCTCGTGCGACTGACTTTGCAGAAGTGGTAGCAGCAGTGCGTACAGCAGTGGAAGCAGTCACCCGGTCAACCTGGTGCGGGGTGATGGTGACAGTAGATGGAGCGCCGCCGCTAATTGACTTGCCAGATGAATACGCTACCTCTGTTCGCACACTTTTGCCGCTATGTAAAGAAGCAACGGTGCGCACAATGACCGCCATGCTACCCAAGCGCCACGCACTTCGTCGTTACAACATTGCTGTAGTGTTGCGGCTAGTGTGGCAGGGCAACCACTGTGGATATATCGTGCTAGGCCCGCCAGCTGAGCGAGCTACTTATACTACTGCACAGCGAGCCACTCTTGCAATGATAGCCCAGCAATGTGCAGTGACGCTGATGGCGCAGCAGTGCCACAATACCACGCAGCAGTTCCAGCAGCAGCTCACCCAAGCGGTAGACCATGCAACGCGCCAATTGCGCGCCTCTAACCGTCGCCTACGCGAACTCGATGCCGCAAAGGATGAGTTTGTCAGCATGGCGAGCCACCAGCTGCGTACACCGCTCACTAGTGTGAAGGGTTATATATCGATGGTGTTGGAGGGTGACGCTGGTGAGATTAATGCCACGCAACGCACTTTCCTTACTGAAGCCTTTACGAGTAGCGAGCGAATGGTGCAGCTGATTGGCAACTTCCTTAATGTGTCGCGTATCCGCACTGGCAACTTCACAATCGATTTCCGCCTAGGCGATGTTACCGCGCTGGTGGCACAGAGTATCGAGTCTATCCAGCTCATTGCCGAACGTCATCATTTACGAGTGGATTATCGACCGCGTGGGGTTATCCCACCTCTGTTAATCGACGAAAATAAACTCCGACAAGTCATCGTTAATTATATTGATAATGCCATTTACTATTCGCCTGGTGCAGATGTTATTACGGTACGACTCTACCGCAAGGACGGCTGGGTGGTGTGCACGGTGCAAGACCATGGCATTGGAGTGCCGCAGGGTGAGCAGCGCAAGATCTTTACGAAGTTCTTCCGGGCGCACAATGCCCAGCTGCAGCGGCCCGATGGTACAGGGATTGGGCTATTTTTAGCAAAGAAGATCGTGCTGGGGCACCATGGCGAGCTGATCTTTCATTCGCGGGAGGGGCAGGGTAGTACCTTTGGTTTCCGCTTGCCGATCGATCGCCTCACACCGCACCAGAATATTTCACCAAACGAAAATCACTCCCCGCGTGGGAAGTGAAAATCGCACATCTCCTGGGTGGGTAAGATACCCAAGGAGTCCTCCTTTGCTTGGCACCTCTCGCACGGGTGCCAAGTGTGAATTTGCACAGTTATAGCGCGAACAAACCAGACAAATGCAGTATGGGTTCTCCTGCATCTCGTGGCTTGCGATGGCTGTATCGAGTGCTGTTTGTGTTAGTTGTCTCCACCATGCAAGTGCATGACACGATCAGTGTAGCATCATGATTATGGCATGTCAAGCCTTTTTTACAACATTATCGCTAGACAAGTGTCGATTTTTTTGCTATAGTGACTAGGCGGCCTCATCGTCTAGCGGTTAGGACACTGGGTTCTCATCCCAGCAACCCGGGTTCGATTCCCGGTGAGGTCACCATGGATTTATCATATGGCTCTTTGGAGTCATTTTTATATACTATAGATGTGTATTTACTAGGCAAAACACCCGAGGCGCGCCATACTGCAATGTACTTGTAACACCCTTCTGCCTGTGGCCTGGCTTCTGCACTGGTATAATAAAGCATATGCATAAACCATTACGCGGTGTTAACTTGGGTGGGTGGCTGGTGCTTGAGCGCTGGATGACGCCATCGGTCTTTGCGGGCAC
>CAURVP010000006.1:0-44927 GCA_963528475.1 uncultured Candidatus Saccharibacteria bacterium
AAAAAGCGCTGTCTGGCGGCGCTGCAGGCTGTACAGCTTAACCATCAGGCCAATGTGCACCACCATTACCAGCGCACCAAACAACACGAAACTGAGTAAATAATACCAATAACTCTTATAAAAATGCGCCTCGCCAAAGGCGGTGTAGCGCACATAAACCTGCACATCGCGCACCTGCAGCGTGAAGCCCATCACCAGCATATAGATGATACCCGCGACAAATACACCAATCAGCGCCGCAAAGAATGGCCGATCGGCTGCGATCGTGCGGAGAGGGGTGCGCAGAAAATCCTTCTTCTCTTTGGTCATAAACAAATGGAGCCGCTGACCGGACTCGAACCGGTGACCTACGCTTTACGAAAGCGCCGCTCTACCAACTGAGCTACAGCGGCATCACCGCTATATTATACTAGAGGCGAGGCGAAAATGGAAGGCAGCGCGGTGGGGATAGCCTGTAGAAGCTACCTCACTGCAGGATGATGAATTATTGCGAGAGCGCTGTGGCTGAGGATGCAATGGTGGTACTCTCCCATCCACTCCTGCCTGCTTGGTAGATAGCCTTCGTATGGGTTCTAACCTGACATCATTACGCTGAGGTATTTCTGTACTAGCTCAAGCATTGCGGTGGTGAGTGGCTAGCCAACTTTCCTCACGATGCGCTCAATATCTGCATTCAAGGTTGTCACTTTCCTAACGCTAGCTCCACCTCCCTACACTTCATCCGATGGAGTGTGAAAACTCGTTGTAATAACGAGTTTTCAGCCCAGCGCAAGAGGTCGATATCCAGTGAATATCGACCCTTATAGCGTTCCGGAGGAGGGAGTGTAGGAAGGGTGAGCGTAATACAAGACTCAGGTTCTACGATTCCTCTACAAACCTCTTGCGATTTTTGGTAATTGCTGCTACTATTGATCTAGCCTATGCGCTCGTAGTGAAGATGGCCTATCACGTCTCCCTGTCACGGAGAAGATCGCCGGTTCGAATCCGGTCGAGCGCGCCAGTATTGGATACGACATACCCTCTTGCAGTGCGTCAAGTGGGTGTTTTTATTTAGTGCACGAATAACCCCTGTTGTAGCTCACATCATCATCTTCACCTCAACCTCACACATCACAAAAACACCTCTGAGAGAGGTGTTTTTTGCAGCAGTCCGATGTCAACGCTTAGCGCGTAAACTTCTCGTGCAATGCATGGTACTCGTAGATTTCGTCGTCTGAGAACCAGTGGTTGATCTCTTGCTCGGCTTCCTCGGGGTTGCCTGAAGCATGGATGAGGTTAGGTACACCCTTGTCTTCGTCATTGGCATAGCCAAAACTCATGTGCGAGTAGTCGCCGCGGATCGTCCCCATCTCGGCAGCCATTGGCTCGGTTGGGCCCACCAGCTTGCGCACCAGCTTGACAGCCTCTACTCCTTCAAACACCATGGCAATAACTGGCCCCTGCATCATAAAGTCCAGCGTCACCCCAAAGGCGTGCTTGCCACGGCGCGACACCATTTTGCCAATTTCCTCGTAGTGGCGGTAGTAATGATCACGCGTTGGAGCGATCATCTTAACGGCCACAATCTTGAGTCCCACCCGCTCAAAACGGGTCAAAATCTCGCCAACAATGCCCCGCTGCACAGCATCTGGCTTGAAGACGACCAAGGTCTTTTGCACATTATTATTGTTGGGCACCGCTGTTGTTTCGCTCATAAAGCTCCTTATCGTTAGGTTTGCTTGTATTATAGCGTATTGTGAGTGATCGCGAAAATGGAAAGTGCTAGAACTGTGATGTATCGCACCATAGCCTACTGGATCAAAAATGTTCCGGCCAGATTAGACGATAGAGCATACCCGCATACATTATTGCTGGCCTCCAGATATTTTCTTATCCAGTAGGCTACGACGCTGGCTAACAAAGCAATCATATAGTCAAATGTGATAACCCTGCCGACACCTGATGCTCTACCTCTCTATCTATATATTGTGGTATACTATGGCAAATGGCACAGCACTATTATATGCAAGATTTGATCATTGACTTCATCGAATATATGGAGGTGGAGCGCGGCCGATCGTCCAAAACAGCGGAAAACTACAAGCACTACCTCGAGCGCTTCGTTGAGTTTGCTGGTGCTGAGCTGACGGTCGATCAGATCACGCCCGAGCTGGTGCGGCGCTACCGCCTCTGGCTCAACCGCTACCAAAGCGTCTATGGCGAGGAGCTCGGCATGCTTACCCAGAGTTACCACCTCATCGCGCTGCGTGGCTTCCTCAACTACCTCTCCAAGCGCGACATCACCAGCCTCTCCCCTAGCAAGATCGAGCTCCCCAAGACACACAAACGGCAAGTCACGTTCCTCCATTATGACGAAGTAGAGCGGATGATTGATGCCGTGCCAAGCGATGGCAAAGAAGCCAATTTGCGCGACAAAGCCATCATCGAGCTGCTCTTCTCCAGTGGTCTGCGCGTCTCAGAGCTTGTCAATCTCAATCGCGACCACATCAACCTCAAGCGCCGCGAGTTCATGGTGCGTGGTAAGGGCCAAAAAGACCGTCCGGTCTTCGTCAGTAGCCGTGCCGCCGAGCAGATCGAGACCTACCTCAGCGCCCGGCATGATTCGCTCGACCCGCTTTTCATCAGCTATAGTCGCAACCACGGTGCCACAAACACCAGTGGCGACTTCCGCCGCCTCACGACGCGCAGTGTGCAATCGATGATTGGCAAATATGCCCGCCTCGCTGGCATCACCAAGCACGTCAGCCCCCACACCATGCGCCACAGCTTCGCGACCGACCTA
The DNA here is from genome assembly GCA_963528475.1 of uncultured Candidatus Saccharibacteria bacterium. GTDB lineage: Bacteria > Patescibacteriota > Saccharimonadia > Saccharimonadales > Saccharimonadaceae > Saccharimonas. The sequence goes on from CAURVP010000006.1 coordinate 2,783, forward strand.
TTGATGAACGGAGCCGACCTGCGCAGTGTCCAGAGCATGCTCGGCCACAGCAACATCAGCACTACACAGGTCTATACCCACGTCACCGACCAACACCTGCGCGACATCTTCGAGCAGTTCCATAGCGGGAAAGAACAGGGATAAAGATTCACAACCAGAATAAACTGGGTGTTCTCTCACGCTCACTCTCCCCACACTCCCTCCGATGGAACACTATAAGGGTCGATATTCACTGGATATCGACCTCTTGCGCTGGGCTGAAAACAGATTATTACAATCTGTTTTCACACTCCATCGGAGGGAGTGTGGGGAGGTGGAGCTAGCGCAAAGAAAGCGGAGTTTCTACTGAGATGTTTCGTATATTTTGAACGAAGATTGATTGATAGCTAACCACTTAGCACTAGCCCCTATTCTTCTTTTATTCAGTAGCAAAAGCTACGGCAAGGGGCCCCTACGGATTACACGACGTGCCTAGTGGCCCGGCTTCGTCGTTGGTGACGTAGAAGTTTTTGCAGAGACTGCCAGTGATGTCGACGCCTTGCTCTGGGAAGGTGAAGCTACCGTTGGTATTGAAGCCGACATTGACGCGGCTTTTGATGCGGCGGAAGATGGTGTCTGCCCGGCCGGTGGAGTCGATTTCGGGCTGGACGGTGTCGAACTTCGTCACGCTGCTTGCCCGTTTGAGCGAGATCTTGACGGCCGAGGCTTTGTACAGGCTAGTCACACGCAAGAACGCCACACGCGAGCCCGCTGGCACAGACTCACCTCCAGCCATCTGGAGGACGGCTTGGCAGGCGTAGCCACCACCGGTGTAGCGCGCGTTGGAGCATGGCACGGCATTGACGGTCGTCTGAGCACCACTGTCGCTATTGGCGCGCAGGCCAGGGCGTTGGATAGTGAGTAGGTTCGCATTGTCGGTGATGATGCTGGGGCGCAAGAAGTTGGTCGAGACTTGAGCGCTGTCGAGCTCGCTTAGGCTAACGCTTGTCTTGGTGGGCAAGACAGCCTGGGCTCGGATAAGAGCTGGCGCGTTGGGGCTCCACTGGTCTTTGCGCGGCAACGAGCGGAGATCACCAGAGGTTGGCGTCTCGATGGAGGCAACTTCGTTATCGCTGTTTTTTTTGCGCATCCACTCGATCTGCACACTATCAAAGGCATCTGCACCAACCAACGGGATAACAGTCGATTCCCCTTCTGCAAGGTCGAGCTTGACGTCCTCAGTCTTGGCCTCGATCTTGACGCAGGTGTAAGCTTGGTTAAGCGTGCTGCTGCCGCTACTGGTCTTGATGGTCGTCTCACCACTGACGGACGACACCACACCAGCTGCTGCCACGGTGTTGCAACGCTGCTGCTCAATGGCGCGGCGAGCCCGCTCATTACCCTTGAGAGCCGCACGAATGACACGCTTGCCATCCTCTACTCCAGCGACCGCCGAGTCGTAGGCACTCTGCGAAAGGTCGTTGTTGCTGGCGCGCTGTTGCTCCTGTACCATTAAGCGGATAAAGCTCACTGTTACTACCGTGATTAGTACTGTTGAAAACATCACCACAAAGAGCGACACCATACCGGCCTGCCGCTGCTTGTTGCTATGCTGTTGTATCCACCTCATCATCCTACCCCTGTATCAATGTCTCAAAAATATTAATGGCACAGAAGTTGTAATTAGCACTGTCATTCGTAGGCGGTTTACAGGTCTGGTTGGCGGTATTGATCGTATCTTGCTGGTTGGTGCCAATGACGAAGCGGAGGCGGTAGATAGTGTGTGTGCCTTCGGTCGATTCGATAATGGGGTTGATCTGCAAATCGCGCAGCGCCAAATCCCCCTCGCGTGAGCCCAGCAGCTCCGTTGCTTTGCTAAGAAATACATCGGTCGAGTACGTGCCACGAGCCGTTGGGTTGCAATACTGTGCACCAGCATCAGCCACACGGGCTAGGACAATCATATCGCCGCGCACATCACCCTGGCGTGTGTCGTTTTGGTAGCGGATGGCACTGCCTTGCTGTAGCTTGGCGGCTGGGCTCCACACATACGACATCGTACCAAAGCATAGACGTCCCAACCCACCGCCTTTGTCTGGCGACACATAGCGGATCCCATCCGCTGAGGCCAAGGCATCGCGTCGGAAGGAATCGGCTACATCGCGCCCTGCGAGGTTGATTGATTTGAGCGTCACTCCCTTTGTATACAGACCAATAATCTGCATTGTAGAGGTCGTAATGGCGATGAGTAGCACCGAGAGGAAACTCATCGCCAGCAGCAGCTCGATGAGGGTAAAGCCTGACTCTTTGCGCTGTACAGTCTGCCGCTGCTCCTCTCCTTGTGTTTTACCTCTGTTAACGCGCCACATCATACAACCTCGTTACTGTGCCAATCGTCATTGGCTTATCGCTCGCTACAGTCGGCCAGCAGGCAGATACATACACATCATAGGCAAGGTTGGCGTTGGCACCCTCCGCCTTGACAATCTGGACGAAGAGCCCCTGCGCCCGCGGATCATTGCCAAAGTCTACCTTACTGTAGGTTGTGGGTTCAGGTTGGTAGCTCGCGTTGGTCGGCTCGAGGAGGCGAATGACCTGCTTGCCCGTAGCCGCATCGGCCCGCGGCGCAACAAAGAATGCGCCGCGCCCCCGCAATGTATCTGGCGAAAGGCGGCAGTTGCTCTCAGCGAGCTCGCTCAGTGTAATAGGCGTGGTCGTACCTACCTTGCCTTTGATGGTCTCCCACAGCTGCTGGTTGACTGCCTGCTGAGCAGTCCGAATCAGTAACACCTGCGAGTCGATCTGCTGTCGCACCTGCGTTACCTCCAGCGAGCGCTGCGCCAGTGCCATGCCCTGGTTCATAATCATAAACGCCCCCACAATCACCATACTAAAGAGCACGAAGGCAAACATCACCTCAATGATCGTATCACCCCGCTCGTGGCGACGCTCTAGCATTGGCCTATCCCTCCACCGATCAACTTCACACTGCTGGCCGAGCTGCCACCCCGGGCAATCACTGCCCCACTAATGCCAGTAAAGACCAATCCATCGGGATCGATACAGAGGTTGGTGTCGCCCTTTTGGGCGTCATTATCAGGCGAGAGAACGGTCATAGGGTTGTCTGTGTTACCAATGTAGGTCTTGATGGCACCACTGGAGGGCGAGCGCACGATCAAATACGAGTGACGTGCACCCTGCCGCAGCGCCGTCTCCCACGCTAGTTCGTAGGTAGTTGTCTGGCTGGCAGTGTCCGACAAAACAAGGCCAGAGTGAGTCAGCGCCTCATAATCCGTTGCTGCAGTTGAGCCATCGCGCGTAGCATAGATTGTTCGCGCTATGAGGCTTCGGCCATCACGGCCAGTGGTAATAAACCGCCCAATAATGGTGCACTCGCTCGTGCCAGGCACCTGCGGAGTAATACTCTGACTAATGCCGCTAGTGCTGCAGCCAAGGTTGCGGTCGTGATCATTCTGGACATTCACCACCCGGTCGTACTCCCCCTGGAAGAAACTCACTAGCGAATGGGTGGCATCGCGATAGCGCTGTGCATTGACCGTCGCACCCACACCTACCATAATCCCAGCTGCCATTGCCCCACTCACCGCCAAAAACAGCATCATCTCAATAATGGTGAACCCTGGCTTCACTGGCATACTCATAACCTCTCTAGTATAGCACAAGCAGCATTAGCAGCACAGAGCGATGAGGCGATTCTACAGCCCCAGCGGCAATGCCACCAGCGCGCGCAAGATATGCCCACCAAACAAGAGTGAAATAACGCAGCCAATGATAAGCAGCGGCCCAAATGGCACCTGCGAGCGCGTATTGAGCTGGCCACGCACCAGGCCCGGCAGGACGATGATACAACCCAGCATGTTAGAGAAAAACAGCGTCATAAAGGCCAATCGCCAATCGCCCAGCAGTAGCGCCAAGCCCACGCAGAGCTTCACATCACCAAAGCCAATCCACGCCCCGCGCGAAATGGCATACAGCCCACCATACAACCCCGCCAGCAGCGCCACCGCCCCCGTGAGCGATACAAGATCAACATCGTGCAGCGTCGTCATCCGCACCAGCACGAAGAGTGCGCCCAGTGCCATCAAGCCATAGTTGAGCGGGTCAGGCAGGAGCTGCCACTTGGCGTCATACGCCGCGAGGATCATCAGCACCAAGGCCACCACCACCCATACAGCAAAGAGTAAGCTACTGGCTGGCAATGCCCATGGCCACACCAGATACGACAGTGCCAAGCCAACCCCCAGCACCAGCTCCATCACCAGCTCGAACCAACCAATGAACTGCTGACAATAGCGGCAGCGCCCACCAGTCGACAGCCAGCTTACTACTGGGAGTAGATCATACCACGCCAGCACATGCCCACACTGCAGGCAGCGCGAGCGATCATCTCGTACCGTGCCCTGCAAGAGGACGCGCAGTTGGCGCCATTCGTGTTTGTCGTAGGGGTGGCCGGTTTGCTTATCAGTCCGCAGTTGCCGCGCACGCACCCGCCACACTTGCGCGCCCGCAAAGCTACCCAGCACTACGCCGAGAAGGAGCAGTGCGCCTGCTATCAAGATCGTCATACCTCACTAGTATAGCAAAGATATGCAAGAACGTGCTACACCATCACGCTCTATCGAAGGCCATTGCAGATACAAGCCAAACCTTTCTCACTATGTAGTGAATTACTGAGCCATACTTGTGACGAAAACGTTCCGGCCAGATAGAACCAAGAGCTTTTCCGCCCGCTTGGTCGCTAGCCTTCTAGAATATTTTCTTACACAAGTACAACTCAGTAATTCGTGTACTCTCATACATAAAAAGAGGCTGACACCCTTTGGTACCAGCCATCTTCTTGTGTATCTCTGCTCAGCTGCTACGACTCAAGGCAGTATGCCACGCCGTTGCCGCCTGCCTCGAGCTTGGTGACGACGACGAACTGCTTCGATGTGCCCTTCTTGAGGGTCGCGCCGTCGGAGTTGGTGGCGTCGCAGCGCACACCCTTGACGACGATGGCGCTCTCGGTAGAAGGCGTTACGGTACCATTGCCCGCATTATCTTGGACGGTGATGCTCTCTTTGTCGAGGTTCGAGAGGTCGCCCAGGTAACCCTTGAGGCCGTTACTGTCGGGGAACTTCCCGCGGTTGTTTGATGTGTATTGCGTCACAGCAGCAGCGATGTTTTGCACATCATTCTTGCGCGCTGTGTCGCGCTGACCCCGCTGCAGAGCAGGCAGCGCCACAAAGACCATCAAGAATATCAAGGCGGCAATCGCCAGCACCAACATCACCTCGATGATGGTAAACCCTTCTTGCTTCGCTTGGTGTTGTTTCATACTTCTCCTTTGTACCAATGTACGAATATGCTTACGTTACTGCTATCATAGCGTAGAATGGCAGCATTGTCTAGGTTTTGTTCGCACGAGATGATAAGCCTATGCGGAGAGGTGCAAAGCTGCGCTGTGTTGCCGGTATTTTTGGCATAATTGCTATAGAAAATGTCCTAAAAATAGCTTATTCTCGCGTATTTCCTGCTGAGAACCATAGGCACTTATTGATAGATCTATCTCACGCTTTCCTCCTCTACACTTCTTCTGAAATACCAAAGAGTCGACACTTCTAGCAAAGTATCGACCTCCCAATGCCAAGGCTAAAAACCGGTCATAATGACCGGTTTTCACACGCCATCGGACGAAATACTCTCTATTTCTGCGGCACGTCGATGTATTCTTGCACTTTGCCGTCGCTTTTTAGCTGGGCGACTTGCTTGGTAAGTTCAGTGAGAGGAATGTAGAGGTAGGTGAAACGGATTTTGCTGTCGTTCTTTTCGTTGACTTTGACGAAGTAGTAGCCACTGTCGGTCGTGCTCTTGATGACACCAGAGGGTTTGCCAGGCTCGAGCTTGGCGATCTCGCTCACCGCGAGGCCGTTGTAGCTACTGGCGAGGTTGATCAGGCCAGAATCCCCCACCTGCGGTTTGCTGCGGCCACTGCCACCAAGCTGGGTCGCGATTTTGGCAAACTCACCATTACTGCTTGCCACCAGCCCGGCGGCTTTGCGCTGCAGTTCATCGGCCGTTTTATCAACCGCAAAGGCCACTCGAGCCCGCACAATGCTGCGCCGCACTGCTTGGCGATAATCCGATGGCGACCAGTTATACATCATGCGCGACGATGCATCATACGTCTCTTGGCTAATCTTGCCATTAGCGGTGTTGCGCTGCTGCTCGATGACAGTATCAATGTCTTGCTCACTCACCGTGATATTGTGCTGGCGTGCCAACTTGGCAGCGTAGGTGTCGACCAGCGCTCGGTTGAGCGACTCACGCTTGATGTGCTTGAGCTGCTCGCGGCCATCATCACTGTCGATGCGGATCTCATCATACTTACCAAGGTAGAATTTCGACCCCCGATACTGCACCAGGTAGTCGCTATAGCGCACGAGCTCACCATCAATGCTAGCTACTGGCACAGGAAAGATCTGCGTCATGCGGTAGAGGAGGTTGTTGGAGCTCTGGGCAATGTAGAGCTGCTGCCACGCCACCGCCGCCAGCAGCAAGGCCGCTACCAAGGCCACAATGATCGTGTTGATAATCACCCGCCGGCGCGACACCTGGACGGGATGTTTGAACTTGCGTCCACCGGCCAATATCTCCTCGCGGTGTGCCGCTACTGTCTCGTTGGTGATGCGCTCGAACTTCTTGGGAGTGTTGGGGTTGGCTGTGCCCGCCTCTGTTGTGGCGGATTTGCCCGCTTTCTTGCCCTTTCGCTGCGGCTTGAGTGCTGCGAGGCGATCTTTCAGACCAGCGGCTGGGGCAGTTGATGTAGACTGAGCGCCGTAGCGGCTGCGTTTGGGTTTTTTGCTTGGTAATTTCATGGTGATACTCCTGCTGCTTGTGCTGCACGCTCCGCCTCGCTGACGGCATCTTGCAGCTGATTGTAGATCTGCTCGGGATGATCGACATTGCGGATGATGAGATCGCCCACAAATGTTTGGATCACAATCGTACCAAAATGAAACACCTCACCCGAGAATCCTGGTATATTATAGCTGATATTTTGGATTTTTGCCAAGCTCAGCTCTACCACATCGGTACCAAAAAATCCTTTTTGCGTCACTTGGCGAATGCGCTGGTCGGTCACGATATAGTAAGTGTAGCGCCACATCAAAAAATGATAACAAAAGCCAATAGACCCCAAGACGAGCCCCACCACCGGCAGCAAGAACAGCTCCAGTGTATCTTGCCAGATCAGTGGTGGAATGGCCCCCACCACCAGCGGCACCAGCAGCATATAAAATCCCTTGCGCATGGCAATAATATGCCGCCGAAAGACAAACAGCAGCTCCTCACCCTCGCGCTGCCCATTAAATGCCTTGGTCTGTGCCATTATTCCCTGCCTTTTTGTGTGATGATTGTTATGCTTTTCTTGCTGTCTATTGTAGCACGAACTTGACACCACCCCACAACCCCTGCGTATAATGAGGTCATGCATACTATGCGGAGCATTTGTATATGGTGACGGCTGGGCGATTTATTCATAAGCGCCGCACTGCTGCTGGTGCCGGAGCGCCACCAGTGCCACCGCCGCACCACCCACCAGCTGCGCCACCAGTGCCAAAGGTACCAACACCGGTGGCTGTCGACCCCACCAAGCCAATCGCAGCACCTGACTGGCAGCATCGCCTTGGCCATGGCATCGTGCGAGCGCTCTGCATGCTTGCAGCGGGAGCGCTTGGTTGGCTATGCTACCTCTGTTGGACAAGTGGCGGCACACGAGCCATGCCAGCCGACTTTATGGCTTGGGTCGTCTCATTCGCCCTCTTCTCCTCCGCCATTATGTTCGTTGGCGCTGCCTGCAGCCGATGGAAAGATATGTCCGACTGGGTGCAATGGGCAGCTGAGGTAGTTGGTGGGTTTGGGAGGTAATAAAACCCCCACGTTTTTCATTTCATAGCTCTGCGCTTACCATCACAAGATACTCAAGCAAAACAAAAAACTCGCCGTTACCTTGGCGAGTTTTTGCTATAGCAAGTCAACACACTGAGCGGCGCACTATAGCATACCGCTGCACAGTTAGTTCGTATACGAGAGTACTGGTACCCCGGATAGGAGTCGAACCTACAACCTTCTCCTTAGGACGGAGCCGCTCTATCCAGTTGAGCTACCAGGGCATGGGTATAGTATAGCATGCTCGTTGCGCTGAAGCGAACCGTGCTAGGCAATGAAAAAGCCGAGGCATGGACACGTATCAAACCCCGACTATATGCATCTCTATACTATCATAAACGACTATAGACGATCAGACTTTTCTCTCATGAGATCGTCACAGGATTCAAGAATCGCGCATAGCCCAACAGTCAATGCTTACATCACTACCTCGCACGCTCACCCTCCCCACACTCCCTCCTCCGGAACACTGTAAGGGTCGACATTCGCTGGATGTCGACCTCTTGCGTTGGGCTGAAAACCGGTCATTACGACCGGTTTTCACACTCCATCGGATGAAGTGTGGGAGAGTGAGCTAGCACAGAGAAAACAAAGTATTCGATATTCTGGCTGCAAGCACTACGTCAGCTGCCCTACCAAGCTATATATCGGGAAGAGAATGGCCGCCACCATACCACCGGCCACGATGGCGAGGACGACCATGAGCACAGGCTCGATGGCGGTGGAGATGTTGCGGATTTCTTCGTCTAGCTCGTCTTCGTAGACCTGGGCAGTCTTACCCATCATTTCGTCAATCTTACCCGATTGCTCACCGATCTTGATCATCTGCGGCACCATTGGCAAGATGTAATCCTCACGACTCAGTGAGACAGACAGCGCTCGCCCACCCTTAACCTTCTCGGCAGTCCGGCGGATAGAAGCCTCGATAATCGTATTATTGACCCCTGTCGCGGTAATGTCGAGCATGTCGAGCATAGGCACACCGGTTGCAAGCAGCGTCTGGCCAGTACGAGTAAAACGCGCCATGTAAAGCTTGCGAAACATACTGCCGACGAAGGGCATATTAAGCTTAAGTGTGTCGAAAGCGCGTGTGCCAGGTCCTGTTTTGGCATATTGGCGGGTGAAGTAGATAGCACCCACCAGCAAAATCAGCTCCGCCCACCAGAAGGTCGCAGTAAACTTCGCCACAGCGATTAGTGCCGCAGTGAGGAATGGCAGCGTCTTGTGCATATCGCTATATAGCTTCTCAACCTGTGGCACCACCACGAGCAACATAAAGAGCATCACTCCCATGATCACCGCCAGGACGATGGCTGGGTACGTCATGGCACCGCGAATCTTGCTCACCATGGCGGCATCCTTTTCCTGCTGGGAGGCAACCCGCTTGAGCGCTTGGTCGAGCGTACCAGAGGCCTCACCTGCAGTCACGAGCGAGAGGTAGATCTTGTCGAAGATCTCGGGGTGTTTGCCAAAGGAGTCCGATAGTTGCCGGCCACCCTCAACATCGGCAATGATTTCTTGGATAATCTCTTGTAACTTCTTGTTCTCTGTCTGCTCAAGCACCGTACGAAGGCTCTGCGACAGAGGTAGCCCCGCACCGATTAGTGTTGCGAGCTGACGAGTAAAGACCACTTTGTCTTTGGTTGTCACACGACGCGTCAGGCTACCAAAGAGCCCACCACTCTCATCGACTTCTTTGATATCGAGAGGAACGAAGCCTTGCTCAGTCAAAACGCGTGCCGCTGCCATCTCAGACTCGGCCTGGACGATAGATTTGATGATGGTGTCGGTCGCTTTGTCGCGTGCTTCGTAGTTGAACTTTCGCATCGATTATCCTCTCATTAAGCGCTCAAATTCGGTGAGGTCAACCGCAAACTCGCGAGCGCTGTCGTACGTCACGGTGCCACTCTGGACAAGGCTCACCAGTGTGCGATCCATCGTCTGCATACCTTGGTCGGCCCCAGTCTGGATGATAGCATCGAGCTGGTGGCTCTTGCCCTCGCGGATGACGTTACGCACCGCTGGGTTGGCTACCAAGACCTCAGCCGCTACCACTCGCCCACCACCAATGGCTGGCACGAGGCGCTGGCTACAGATTGCCATCAAGATATTGGCCAGCTGAGCTCGGATCTGTGGCTGCTGGTGCGGCGGGAAGACGTCGATCATGCGATCGATACTCTGTGCTGCACTATTGGTGTGCAAGGTGGCAAACACCAAGTGGCCTGTCTCGGCAATGGTGATAGCAGCACTAATCGTCTCAAGATCGCGCATCTCACCAATCAGCACAACATCTGGGTCTTGGCGCAGGCTGGAGCGCAGCGCAGCGCTAAAGGAGTAGGTGTCGTAGTGCACTTCGCGCTGCACGACCACCGAGCGCTTACTCTTGTGGGTAAACTCAATCGGGTCTTCGATGGTGATGATGTGGTGCGACTTCTCAGTGTTGATCTTATCAATCAAAGCAGCTAGCGTGGTAGACTTACCACTACCAGTTGGTCCTGTTACCAGCACCAGGCCGCGCGGGAAGTCAGCAAAAGTCATGACGACGGGCGGCATACCAAGCTCGGTCACAGATTTGATTTCATTCGGGATCAAGCGCAGCGCAGCCGCCAAGTTGCCCCGTTCATGAAAGGCATTCACCCGGAAGCGTCCAAGATTACCAAAGGCAAAGCTAAAGTCAAACTCTTTATCCTTCATCAGCACCTGCTGCTGGTCTTGGTCGAGAATGGCAAAAACAAGCTGCTCCACCTGTGCTTCGTCTAGTGGGCCAAAGCCCGCCACAGGGGTCAGCGCACCATCAATGCGCAGCATGGGGGGTAGCCCCACCTGAATATGCAAGTCTGAGGCGCGGCGGCGCACCACATCCTCGAGCAGGACTTCTATACGTAATTCTCTATTTTCCATGGTAGTTATTGGTTCCTTTCTTATGCTATGTCTGATGTGACACGGTTGACTTCCTCCAGGGTGGTAATCCCTTGCAGCGCCTTGAGGTAGCCATCTTGGCGCATCGTGATCATCCCTTGCTCGATGGCTTTCTTCTGGATCTCGGTACTCGACGCTCGGGCGGTAATGAGCTGCTGGATCTCCTCTGTCACTTCCATCACCTCAAAGAGCCCGGCTCGGCCGCTGTAGCCCCGTGGTGTGTTGGCAGTGTCGCGCCCACGTACTAAGCGGTAGGATTTTTGGCCAGCCAGCGGCAAGTCACTATAGCCAAGGTCGGCCGAGATTTTGGCTGCCTCTGCCTTGGTCTTGGGCAAGAGATGCCCGACAGTGCTGAGGATCATCTCTGTCTCGAGTGGGTTAGACCAATAATTCTCGTGCTGGGGCCCAATCCGGCGTACCAAGCGCTGGCCAATGATAGTATTAACGGTGCTAGCGATGAGGAATGGCTCAATATGCATATCGAGCAAGCGCGGCAACACCCCCGCTGCCGAGTTGGTGTGAAGCGTACTAAAGACCAGGTGGCCCGTCAGTGCCGCCTGGACAGCGAGGTTGGCCGTCTCGTTGTCGCGGATCTCCCCCACCATCACCACATCGGGGTCTTGGCGGAGAATACTACGCAGACCATTGGCAAAGGTAAGGCCAACATCACTATTGACCTGGATCTGGTTGACCCCTTCCATCTTGTACTCCACCGGGTCTTCCAATGTGACGATATTGATGGTGTCGTCCTTGATTTCTTTGATCAGTGCATAGAGGCTGGTCGATTTACCACTACCGGTCGGGCCACTGGTGAGGATCATCCCATTGGGGCGGTGAATCCCCTGGCGAATCAGCCGGAGGGCACGCCCAGCATAGCCCATCTGCTCGAGCTCGAAGGATGTACCAGTCTTATCTAGCAAGCGGATCACCACCTGCTCACCCCACACCACAGGGCTAATGGCAATACGGAGGTCAACTTCCTTATCTGCCACCTTGACGGCAAATTGCCCATCCTGCGGGATGCGGTGCTCATCGATCTTCAGCTCAGACAGGATCTTGATCCGGCTTACCAGTGCCGGCTCGATACTCTTGGGTAGCTGCATGACTTCGCGCAGCACACCATCGACGCGGCAGCGAATCTTGAGCGACTTCTCGAGCGGCTCAATGTGGATATCGCTCGCACGGCTCTTTACGGCGTATTCAAGGATAGTGCTCAGGGCTCGGCTAATTGGTGAGTCTTGGACGATTGTCTTGATATCGCCCCGAGCTTCAGCGGCTGCCTCGGCCTGCGACACTTGAGCGGCTACATTGACGCTACTGAGGTCGGTGCGGTACTGCTCCAGCACATGGCGCACTCCAGCCTCCGACGCCATAAAGACCTTGAGTGGGCGCTGGACGCGGTTGGCAAGGTAATCGACTGCTTGGACGTTGTTGGCGTCAATCATCGCCACCGCCAAGCGGTTCTGCACCTCGGCCAGTGGCACCGCCATGAAGCGCTCGGCAATATCCGATGGCAAAAGCGTGAGGATATCTTGGTCGACAATCGTGTTGGTGAGATTGACATACGGCACACCAGACACATGAGCAATCGCCCGAGTCAGCAGCTCGTTATCGATCGCCGACTCATCAGTCAGCACAGTCAATAGTGGCCGGCCACTCTCGCGGGCCAGCTTGGTGGCATCATCAAGGCGCTGGCGCGTGATCAGCCCTTCGTCGACGAGGAGTGTAGTGAGTTTTTCTTGCATATCACTTGTCATCAGTGCCACACGCTACCTCTGTTATTTCTGCTGCGACTGCCCAATGATCGTCTCGACCGCTGGGTTGATCGCCTCCTTGTTAAACACTGCACTGTCTGGCTCATCAATCGTATCCGAGAGCTTCTCAACCGTCTCCACCTTAGTGCCACGCTGCGGCATTTGCAAAAATGGAATGCTGCTGGCCACAAAAAACGCCACCACCACTGATATACTAGCGATCAAGATAATCATTGCAATGTCGGTCTTCTTCATGGTTTGATGTCCTTTTTCTTTAGCTCGATGGTTTTGGCTGGCGAGTAGTAGGCATGGGCCGAGATCTTCATGGCGACTTTGCTGTCAGTCCGCTCAATGGTCATGCGGTCAATCTCGATCACGCGGATGGAGCGCTCGAAGCGCTGCAAAAGCTCGCGCAGAGCGTTGGGGTTACTGGCCGATACCTCCATGGTGAAGTGAATGGACTGCAAGTTGCCATTGCTGGCGGCTGCACCAGTGCTATTTGATGACTCGCTGTCGTCCGTTTGGTCGATATTAAGCGAATCGAGCGACACGCCTGCCACGCCATTGACCAGCTTGGACTGGAGCGATGCACCCAACGCCAGAGCATTATCCTCCGCCGGCAGAGCATCAAGCACCACCTGGAGCGCCTTCTCATCGTTGTTGATACGGCTGGCATTGAGGTGCGAGTTGGTCTCCAGTACCTTTAGCTCGCCGCGTAGCTTTTCGACTGCGTCGTTGTTGTTCTTGAGTACGGCAGCGGTATTATTCTTCTCGCCAAGCACCCGCTCCTTGAAGATAATTTGCTGCACCAAAAACCACGATATCACCAGTGCGAAGCCTACGATCACCGAGGCTCCAGCCACCCAGAGGAACATCACTCGGCTGGATTGCTCGATCTGCTGGCGCTTGTGGATGGCGGCGTCTTTCTTACTCATCTAGTTCTTCTCCTTGTTGGTCGCCTTGGGCGTAAAGAGGCTATCGGGCACATGCAAGCGCGAGTCGGTCACATTAGTACTACCAGTTGGGGCTTCGATGCGCAGATTCTTGGAGCTATTAGAGAGAAGCTCCTTGGGGTAGGTAAAGGTCAGCTTGAAGCGCAGCACCTTAGCTCCACTGGCGTCCTCGCCATAGCTGGTATCGCTCACGGTCACATCGTCAGCCAGCTTGACGGTCTGGACGCGGTTATCGCCATCGGTGTAGCTCAGCTTGGTGTTGAGGATCATTTTCTTGAGCTTGTCTGTCGCCTCAAAGCTGTTGGCTGCCGACCCCTCAATGGAGAGCTTGGTCTCGGATGGGTCGAGGCTAACGGTCGACATCTTCACATCATTGGGCGCAGCAGGGTTAATAGCACTGAGCACATCGAAAATCCGCGAGTCGATACTCTTATCCTTGTGCATCGAGGAGAGCTGGGCTAGTTGGTTCTGGATGGTGACGATCTGGTTGGCGTCTTTGACACTGCTAATCTTGCCGTACTGGTCTTTGATCTCGTTGTCGGTCAGCCATTCGCGGGCACTCTGCGTACCAACATACACCACCAGCAGCGCCACCGCTGCGCCAGCGATGATGCTCACGAGAATGGAGAGCGATATCACACCATTGCGCATGCGCTGGGCATGCAGGTACTCGCGCTTGACGTCGGGGATGAGGTTAATCTCTATCATGCGTCGTTCCTCCGTTTTGCCAGGCCAACAGCTGTAGCAAACTCTGGTGCGACGTTAGCCAATTGCTCTTGGCTCGTCTGAGGCATATGGATACCGTGCCAGGGGTTACCAGGGGCGGTCGAGACCTCTACTTTGGCCGCAACATACTCGCTGAGGTGCGGGATCATCTCGCCAAAGCCCGTCAGTGTAATGCTCGACACCTGGGCACTGGCGTAGCGCGTCTGGAAGAATTTGATTGATTTAATAAGCTCGCTCGCAAAGTTATCCAGCGCCCCCTCAATGGCGCGCACCACTTGCCCATCGAGCTTATCCTCCGCCAGGCCAAACTTGAGGATAAACTGCCGGGCTTGGTCTTCCTGGACGCTGAGGTTTTGTACTGCCGACTTGACGAAGCTGCTCACACCAGACGGAATAGTCCGGACGAGGCGCGGCGCCCCACCATAGATAATGGCGAGGTCGGTCGAGAGTTCACCAATGTCGATCAACATCACTGCGGCACCATTTGCCGCTTGCTGAGGCGGCGCAAATGCCCGCACCATCGCAATTGGGTCGGGCTCGATAGCAATCACATTCAGTCCGAGACCCTCGATAAACTCAAGCTGATCCTCACTATACCCCTTCGATACACTGCTAATCAGCACCTCTTGCTGATCGCTCGCATGGAGCGATGGCCCAAGCAGCACCCAATCCACCTTAGCGTCGTCCGACATCGGCACATATTGGTCAATTTGGTATTTCATCGTGGCACGCAGCTCGGCATCGGAGACTTGTGGCACATCAACCACTGTTGTAAAGGTCTTGTTGGAAGGTAGGCCAATCGCAACATTCTTCGTCTTGATACCACTCTGGCCCACGGCAGTCATAATAACTTCGCCCAGGCGACGGCGCGACTCTGGTGCATCGCTGCTAGTAATACGGCGGTCAACGGGCGCATACCCATGTGCTACGAGCTCCCACTCGTCGCCAGCTGGTGCTAGCTGCAAAACCCGCACGGCATTGGTACCGATATCGAGTGCAAAGAAATCGCCCGACCCTTTTTGAAACTTCATACTCATCTATTATACATAAGCGACATTGGTTTAGGCAAGGGGGTTAGTAGAGGAAAATATGCCAAACGTGCACTACAAAACTTCCTATCCGCCTCACCCTTATCAGGCATATTAGCGGATCGATATCTCACATGTCGATCGCGCGTTGGTGCTCATATGTTATGTGCCAAATCTCACGCTCTCCACTATTTCTCGACATAATGCAAAGAAAGATAAAGAGTTCTTAAACATGACTACACCTGGGCTAAAACCGTGGTGCGGCTTCTGTTGTAGTGGCGGTAGTGATGGGTAGGTCGTTGTTTTTATTGTAACGCGAACCCCACATAAAGACATCGGCACGTTGGTTGAGTACCTCAGCAGCTTCGGCGAGGTTATCCTTCTCAGCGCCAAAGGTGCGGCGCAGCTGGAGCTGGCGCGCCATGATGGTACCGTTGATGGTGAGCTTTTCTTTGCAAGTCTCAGCGGTGAGACCATTGAAATACGCACCAACGTGACGGATCTCGTCGCAGGTAGAGATGACTCCCCCGCTGCCACCGGTTGGCTGAGCAATCAGCCAGGCATTCACTTCTTTAACATTATGCTTGACGACGATATTCTTAGCCTTAATGACGAGCTGCGAAAGCTTGGTGGCATCATCTACTGTAGTGGCACCATACTTGAGGTCACCATCGATCGTCACTGTGCCGCCTGCTTCCACCACCAGCGTACTACTGCCGGGCAGTGTGCCGTGGATGGTGGCATCGCCGTTAACAGTGCGCACGTTGTGGCCGGCAAAGCTCCCCACGTCGATGGACGTACCAGCCGCTGCGCCCCGGCCAAAGCTTGGCACTTTCACATTGGTTGGTGGTGCCCAGCGGCCAGCTGGTGTAGCGGTATTAGCAAAGGCAAGGCTATCCTTCGAGCGGTCATAATCACCACCATACCCCCGCCGGCCAGACAGCACACCACCGGTGGCAGAGAGGATTTTGCCGCCATTTTGCGGTGCCATCATACCATACTCAGCCCAACTGCCATACATGTTACCATCCTTAGTCGTCTTGAGAGTGACGATTTGTGCATCGCCATTACCACTCGCCGCGCCAATGCCGTTGCCGACGCGCAAGTCGCCACCCCAGATCTGCACCCATGGTAGCTTCGTCACCGTTACGCAGGCGGGCGAGGAAATACGACGCTCATTGCCGTCGGTGTGTTTATAATTATAATCTTTGATAGCAACAATGCGGCAGATCATATCCCCTACCTTGGCATCGGCAGCGTTGATATCTTTGGTGTCATTCAGGCGCGTGTGACTGTCGAGATATTTTTTGTTCTCACGAAAGGTGGGCTCGTTGGTACAGTCGATCGGCTGCTTGCCGCGCAGCCAGGTGCACGCTGTGTCACTGCCACTGTAGCTACCCAGGGCATAGGGATAGCCCACTGCTGCCCCACGGTCAAAGATGCTGCTCAAGCTGCCAAGGAACTGCTGGCGGTGCTGCCCTCGCACGATAAACTGGTAGGCTGCGGCTTCGCTCTCGCTCCGGTCTTTGTCGAGGCTTGCACCAGTGTTATGGATGGATTCATCAATCCGACTGGGCGCAATATTCCCACCCTCCAGCGTCGCAAGCTTCTTACCATCAATTGTGGCCGATGGATAGAGCTCAAAGTCTGAGTGCACACTAGCACACGCTGGATCGCTGCGTCGCCACGCTGGGTCACCAGCAATGCCAGGTGACCACGATATCCGTTGACAGAGTGTGCGGCCAACGTCGCTCGTTTGGATGCGATAACTCGTGAAGCGGTCAGTCATGCCGCCACTCGGATACACCGTATAAAAGAGCTGTCCAGACTGGCCCGTCACATTGCGCGCGAGGCTATGCCCACCACTGTAATTATTAGCAAAGCCAGTACCATCCATCCCCACGGACACCGTTGCACTGTTGGGACCATTGTTGCGCAGGTCGTGCGCCCAGTAGATTTGCTCACCAGGGAAGGCCCGGACGGATTTTTGCATATTTTGCGTGCCAGGCCACTGCTTGCCCACATAGCTTTGGCCATTGATCGTCCAGGGTGGGATGCGCCGCGTGATCGTCACCTTCACATCACTCGTACCACAGGCAATATTCTCGCTGGCGGCAAGGGTACGCCCGCCATCAGTTGAGATACAGCTATACAGACCAATCCCCACCGTACGCGACTGCCCCACCGGGATATCAAACTGGCCAATGTCGAGTTGCGCTCGCACTTCACCCCCCTGGCTGGTGTATTGGTTTTGGCCACTGACGCGCCCACGGTACATCACGCTCGACTGGACGTTCTTGATACGGCTATTGCGGTTGTAGTTCCAATTCATGTTGCGGTCGAGGTGCATCGAGCTAATGTCGAAGGGACCCGAGCGGTTACCCGAGTAACCCGAGCCACGAATGACAATATCGACGAGGCCTGTCTGATTGTGGTCAATCGATATACCCGACTTATAATAATTCCGCTCGCCAGGCTGCGAAAACCACACTACTGCACAGGGACTGCCACTGCGGCAGAGCTCGGGCAACTTCGCCTCTACATCATTGTTGGGCCGAGCTGCCACCAGCCCGCCCAGCGCCGCACTCACCCCCACAGCGCACAGCAGCCCCATCAGGCCAGCACGCACCAGTGATTGGCGACAAAAATGTACAAATGTCATGCTTATGATTATAGCAAAGTTACGGCGATTGTGCACCGTGTTCATGACGCAAGGTAGAGACATCGCTATATATCCTTATATAGCTCATAAGTATCGTTAGCTCACCCTCCCTATCACTTCATCCGATGGAGTGTGAAAACAGATTGCAATAATCTGTTTTTAGCCCTGGCGTCAAGAGGTCGACATCCAGCGAATGTCGACCCTTATAGTGTTCCGGAGGAGGGAGTGTGGGGGGTGAGCGTGAGATAGCGCAGAGCTTATCTTGTGATGAAGCAAACTAGCACACCAACGGCGAAAGAGCCTTACTTTATAATTATATAAAGCGCAATGCATCCACATTCCTCGCATTTTCCTCTTCTCTCCTGCCGATTTCTCCCTTGCGCTGCTATACTATATATATGAGTCTATCTATTGGTATCGTTGGCCTGCCTAATGTTGGCAAGTCGACCCTTTTCAACGCCCTCACCAACAATGATATTTTGGCAGCCAACTACCCCTTTGCCACCATCGAGCCAAACACTGGCATTGTGCCTGTGCCCGATGAGCGCCTGAGCGTACTAGCTGATATGTACCACGCCGAAAAGGTTGTGCCAGCCACTGTGACCTTTGTCGATATCGCCGGGCTAGTGGCTGGTGCCGCGAGTGGCGAGGGGTTGGGCAATAAGTTCCTCGCTCATATTCGCCAGTGCGATGCAATCGTCCACATTGTCCGCGCCTTTGCAAATGACGATATCGTCCATGTCGATACCACCATCGACCCGCAGCGCGATATCGACATCATTAACACCGAGCTCATGCTGGCAGACATCCAGACTATCGAGACTCGCCTCACCCGCCTCAGCAAAGAAGCTAAGGCCGATCCAAAGGCACGCAGTACACTCGAGTATCTGCAGCAGTTGCGTGACGACCTTGCCGCTGGCACCCCTGTTCATCTGAACAAAAATATTATTCACGAAGCAATCGCCGACCTCCACCTCCTCACCGCCAAGCCAGTCATCTACGTCTTTAATGTCGACGAAGCCACCCTGGCCAATGACGAAGCCAAAGCCCGCCTGGCAGCGCTCGCTCGTGGCAGCACGGCGCTCTTCATTTGCGCCACGCTAGAGGATGAACTCAAGGGGCTGGACGCGAAGGATGCGCTGGAGCTCCTGGCAAGCTATGATGTGCCCGAGGCTGGCCTGACACAACTCATCCGGGCAGCGTACAATACGCTTGGCCTGCAGAGCTACCTCACCGCTGGACCCAAGGAAGTGCACGCGTGGACGATCCACCAAGGCTGGACGGCACCACAAGCGGCCGGGGTCATCCACACCGACTTCGAGCGAGGCTTCATTGCGGCGCAGGTGGTGGATTATGACGACCTCGTGGCAGCAGGATCCGAGGCCAAAGCGCGCGAAGCAGGCAAAATCCGCACCGAAGGCAAAGCCTATGTCATGCAGCCAGGCGATGTGGTAGAATTTCGATTTAATGTAAGCAAGTGATCCTAGCTAAGAAACATGAGCAAACTCGCCATGAGTCTATGGCGAGTTTTTGCATGGATTATTACTATAATCTTCTCAGAAGGTATAGCAAAGAGTACACTGGTAGTATATGTATCATTATATGCGGCGCATTGCCATACCAGTCATACTCGAGGTTATTTTTATCATCTCGTGTTTTGTCCTGCCACGGCGCTTGTATGTTTATAGTAATACAGCATTTTTCGTGGCGCTGCTTGGCTATATCATCGCGACAAAAAGTGTGAGTATGCACCAGTGGTGTCGTGCGCTCACTGGTGGGTGGCACTTTTGGCGGCAAGTAATACTCACGCTGGTTTGCGCAGCAGGAGCATTTGGTGCGACGAGCCTGCTCGAGCAAGCCTTTCCTCACCTCACCACAGGTGCTATTACAATGCCAGTCAAAACGGCAGGCGAATTGCTACTCTTCGCACTCTCAACTATCATTCTCCCCGCCATTGTAGAAGAAACAATTTTTCGCAAGCAGATGATCTGCCTGACCAGTCGCACAGCGATCATCTGCACCACTCTACTGGGTGCTATATTATTTGCCGCAGAGCACTTTGTCGCACCGTGGGGTGTGCTGCTGGGCATGGTGTGGGCACTGCCATTTAGCTTGGCATATAGTATGACGCGCAATGTGTACGTACCAATGACGGCACATGCAATTGCGAGCATACTCATCAATGGGCCGACGGTGGTGATGGCGCTATGTGTTGTGTTATGATGAGCACGTTGCTGTATGTCACAGTGCGCATACACCACGCAGTGTTTGTTTCATTATGTATCTTTTTCTTATATTAAAGAGCCCCCACGATACTATATAGTTGACTCTCCAAGACACTCACATTAGCCTATGCTTTGCTGTTTTCAAATCTGTCTATATATAATATATGGCGATACGAAGGCATTATTGTATACAGCAAACTTGCACGAGTAGATACAACACAAGATGGCCACACGATACAATCTAAATAACTGCTGCGCGACTCTCTCATTAACCGCACTCGTTTTCTCAACTATGGTGTCGTTCGACCCTGCTTTTTTGCAATCGGTAAAACCGCTCTTGATTGCCATGCGCACCCTTCACGCTACTATCGGCCTTGTCGATAATCACACAGTAGGTGCGCACCCACTGCTCGAAGTCGCGCAGGATAGCACGGCGCACACTATCATTTTTGACGATGCCACCACGCGTAAGCTGCACCCGCTGTGCCTCAAACTGCGGCTTGACCATTGCGATGATACTGGTGCGCGGACTGCTGATACGCACCAAGTGCGGCAGAATTTTGCGCAGGCTAATGAATGATACATCAATGACGATAATGTCTGGTGTGGCTGCTGGCACAAAATCGCGAATGTCGGTTTTTTCGTGCAGCTCGATGCGCGGGTCGCCACGCAAACTAGGGTGGAGCTGCTCCGTCCCCACGTCCACCGCATACACCATGCGCGCACCATGCTGCAATGCATAGTCGGTAAATCCACCAGTGCTGCTGCCAACATCAAGTACGATAGTATTATCAAACGAAATATTAAGCCGCTGCGCCACGCTGGCTAATTTAAGCCCTGCCCGCGACACATAGCGCTCGTGCGCCACCAGCTTTATCTGCGTCGACTCATCCACAAACATCCCCGGCTTGTGCGCCACCACACCATCCACCAATACCTTGCCAAGGCGAATCCAATTTTCGGCCGCTGAGCGTGTTGCTGCTTGGCCACGCGCCACCATTGCTTTGTCTAGTCGTTGTTTTTGCATGTTCTTATTATACTGCACGAGTGGATAGATATTTAGTTAATGCAAAGCTAGCATCTTTACACAATACATGAGGCTATAGAGCATGATAATGATGAGATTAAATGAGACTGCTGCGCGTGGATATGCTTCTTACTTCTTCCATTTCTCAAATTTTGATGATGGAAAAATCCGCTTTGTTCTTTGCGCGCTATTGCAGCTTTTATATTAATAACCCACTCAAACTATCGCGCACTGCAGCATGCTATTCTTCATTCGCACGCGTCGCTGGAAGCTAGCAGGATATTCAAAACACAAGACAGCTCAGCCAAGCATATAGTATATATAACAAAAATTGAGTGGACATCGTGATAGCGAAATATCTTGCACGTATGGCTGTGCCACATCACCAACGAGCTGCGCATTCATCCTCCCACAAAAGCGCTATACATAGCAAAACACGATGCCACTGCAGTAGATGCTTCGCATAGCAAGTCCACTTGTCTGAATAAAAGATTGTTTTGACAGCATCACATTTTTGCAAGCCAAGCGTGAGTATTTGTGTATGCCACATGGTATATTTCGCATCTTCGCAGCACATAGATGTGCAAGGATGTATTGCGCAATATTTTGCGCTTATACACGTTTTGCAAAATTTGCATGAACCATCTGCAAGCAATTCTAGCTGCGATAATACGCAACCCATTTTTGCATAAATCTACAAACAATGATTATTTTTATCATCAACCGCTCATTCGCACAGTCTATACTTCGCAGCAGCATATCGCCTCGCTATAATTTGCTCAGTATGCAAAAAACCAAAAATGAAACATCCTCCAGCCAGCCACAACAAGCATGCACAAAAAAGCAAAAAGCAAAAATATCCAAACTCAAAAAATAGCCGAGCTGAGCAATGATCACATTTTTTATCTCGCAGCGACAGCCCATGCGTCATTTTGTCATCTGCAATTTTTTGCAGTAGCATGCCAAAGCAAAGCGCGTAGCTTCGCAGCTACACAATAAAAAGTGTGTTCATTATTTATATAATACTTATGCTTACTTCGGTATATTTTGTATTATGCCCTATTGCCATAAGCGTTATTATATTGCTAAAGGTAAATGCTCGTCTGTAACGAAAATTTGTTCATTTATGCTTATGGCTATTGTATCTACCCAGCACGTGAGCTCTCTCGCACTTACTGCACATCACACAAAGCAATCGTTGAGCCTGGCACATCGTTGTTGTGTTCACTATGTCTCTCTGGTTGCCCTGCTGTTGTTTATACATCACTATACCTATTCCTTCATGTTGTGCTCGTATCATCGTTTTGCTCAATCGCTGTACTTCCTACGACGATCATATTTCGAACGTTCGCCAGGCATTCTCTGTTTCTATTCTGTCTTTTTTACAATGCCTTGTATATTTTGGCATCATCCTCGTTGCAGAGAGCTGTGTTGCATTCTCTACAATAATATCTCGACTCTATCGAGCTTGACGACGAGCCTCGTGTGTTGGTTATTACAACATTATTTATGCCCTTTTTCTTACACGTACCATTCAGTAAAAACACAGCGCGCTCATAAGCCTGTGCTCAAAATTGGCAAAAATCGTCTCTACTCTACGTTGTTTTTATCACATCTCTAGGATACTCCAGCCTGGGCGTCACACGGCATAAAAAATACACCGCTTTTCGCGGTGTATATGTGCTCTCCCTACGTATTCTCACTTTTGCGTGTAAACGCGATGAGAGCGGCTCTCATGAGCTCTCAGGGCACTATTTCTTGCGCTCGCGATACTCTCCGCTTGCAGTGTCGACAGAAATAACGTCGCCCGTCTTAATAAAGGCTGGCACCTTGACGACAAGGCCTGTCTCCAGCGTCGCATCCTTAAGCACGCTACTGGTTGTGTCACCTTTTACAACATCTTCGGTATAGGTCACCTGGAGGTAGAGGTTTTTTGGTAGCTCGACATTGATCACTTTACCGTCGAAGAACTGCAGGCTTAGTGTATCCCCCTCCTTCAGATAGTCCTTGGCGCTGTCGACGAGGTCCGCAGCGAGTTCGAACTGCTCAAAGCTAGTTGGATCCATAAAATAGAACGTATCACCATCATTATAGAGGTACTGCACACTCTGTGTTGATACCTCGGCGGGCTCAATCTTGTCTTGCCCCTTAAAGGTCTTAGGCAGCACGCTCCCATCGATCAAGTTCTTCAGCCGCACATTCACAATAGAGCCACCCCGGCCCATTACCTTCTGATTATAGTCCACAACCCGATACGGCTTACCATCGAGCTGTACAATCACACCTTTTTTGAGGTCAGTTGGTTGATACATCACCTATCTCCTGTTTAGTAGTTGCTGCTTCGTTCGAAACATCCGCCAGCGCAGTCACAGAGGTACTGCGCTGAAAAAGTTCCTAACCTTGTGCCACAAATGGCAGCAACGCCAAGTGGCGAGCACGCTTCACTGCTACGGCGAGTTGTCGTTGTTGTTTATCCGACAACCCTGTGCGGCTGCGTGGCTCGATCTGTCCATAAATATTAATGAACTTTTGCAATGTCTTTGCATCTTTGTAGTCAAAATAGACCGGTGTGTCCTTGCGCATGCGCTTGGCCATTATTTGTTCTCCTTTAGTATGTTGTTAAAATGGTATTTCTGATAGGTCAATTGGCTTGTCGTCGATGTCTTCGATGACAACATCCTGGCCACTACCACTGTTAGCTGACGCTGCGGCCGGTGTTGTATTTCCGTCAGCACGTCCACCACCAACGAAGGTGAAGTCCTCCACTGTTACTTCTACAACAGAACGCTTGTTGCCATCCTTATCGTCGTAGCTGCGCTGGTCGAGGCGACCACTAACGAGTAGCGGGCTACCTTTCTTCACATATTGTGCAATGGTTTCACCAGTCCGCCCCCAGGCTACACAGTTAATGAAGCTGGTTTGGTCTTGGTTTTGGCCATTTTGGTTGCGCCATGTGCGAGTAACTGCTAGTGTAAAATTCGCAACGTTCTGCCCACTCGCTGTGGTGCGCACCTCTATATCGCGCGTCAAATTGCCCATCAAAATAACTTTGCTAAATCCTCGAGCCATATATCCTCCTCGATTCTTTACTGTGGTTATTAGTTGTTGTGGTAATTTTTACTCTTCTGTTTGGCGGCTAGCTTCGCGTGCTTTAGCCTCTGCCATCAGCTTGCGACCCTTCTCGTCTACTTTGACGAGCAAGTAGCGGATCACATCATCAGAAATATTCAGCGCATTGCTGATCTTTAGCGGTGCATCGGCAGGCAGCGCCACCTCAAAGTAGACATACACCGCAAAGTCTTCCTTCTTAATACTATACTGCAGCTTTTTCTTGCCCCAGTTGTCTTCGCTAGTAATAGAGCCACCAGCGCCGAGCACCAGCTCACGTACCTTAGCAAGTGGCGCCTCAAGGTTCGATTCTAGATCTGGCCGAATCAAAACCGTTAGTTCATATTGTTTCATATGTAAACCTCCTTTGGAATCCATATGGATGTTTATCCGGACGATAAACTTAGGTTAATAACGCATTATATTATACGCGAGACAGCACGCAAAGTCTAGCGAGGTACAGGGGTGTGGAGGTGTTGTACTTTTTAGTTTTTCCATTTTTTGAATGGCTACGCGCTCTGCATAATATCAATAGTTAGTTGCCCTATTTGCTACATGGTTGAGCCATATCTCGCAAGCACTTGTCCATCCTGCCATAGATCAAGAGGCGGCACGGCGTGATCATACATTCCATCCACATTTTACAAAAAAGATAATTACATTATGGCGCTACAATTCGCCTGCTTCGCCCCATCGCTATACTTAATATATTATGCCCATGTATTATATACATAAGTATAATAAAGCACCCTTTGGATACTATTGAATCTATAAAATATTACTTATTATGTGTCAAAATGTGAAAAATGAACCATTCTTAATTGTCCTATATGTACTACCTTGTCTCTCGCCTTTTTAGCTCTTTCAATACTGCGATGTATTTGCAAAAATTATCGAGTCAGTTTTCGCTTGTGCTTATCTCGCTATTGCTTCTGCCGTAAGCGAAGTATCGTTTTGCTGTCTCCTTGCGCATTTTTGCCGGAGCCACCTATGACACTCCACGGAGCCATTATGTATATCTCATTTTTTGCACACTACCTATATAGAGCCAGCTACTCCGCCTCCATACATCGCACATTTATACCAACATTTTACTACTTATTTTCATACCATAAAGTATTATATAATGCAAAACGTGAAAATTTTGAAAGCTCCTTTCGTACCATCCACGACACACCATTATTTTCTGCACAAGCCATACATCGCATCTTATTAGGTCGTGTATATGTAATAACCATGATCATTATACACTGCTTATGTTTATCGCATATTCACTCGCACTCAACACACAATTAGCCGCCTACGCTCAAAAATATGAAAATAGCACCATGCTAACCCACTCGCTGGATCATACACATCACACTCCATCCATTTCTTAACTTCGCCCCATCCCATCAAGCTAGCTCTATATACCTTATGCTTTACTATATTGGTTATGTTTATAGCATCCTCAACCATCATTTGCTTGCATTATGCAACCAATTATGAAAATTTGTGACTATATCGTATTGGCGTGGCGCAGACGCAAATCCAACCATCACCATTAACTCACAAAGCACCATCTAGGCCACAAAGTTACTCGCACTTACTGCATATTTTGGCTCACCAATGCCTGCTATTTCTGACCCCCATCACACCCATCTGCTTGATTATGCAAATTTTGCTGACAAACCTATCGTTGAATATTCTCCTACTATTTTCACACGCTCACTTCACTTCAACCACATACCATCATGTCTCGTGATGCAGAAAATTCTTATCACGTACTCCATTGTTGCATCACGTCATGGCAAAAAATACCATTTTTTGGTTACGACCAATCGACTGTCGCAATACATAGTTCGCATGTCATGCACGCCTCACCAAAATCATCACATTATTTTGGCACGCACGAACCATCATTGCTTCTTGGCACTATATTTTTGCACCACTTTGCCAGGCTGAGTTTTGTTGTTCTCAAATTTTCATTATGAATATAATTATTTTTCGTTCATGAGCTTTAGCGAGACAACCGTATATCTAATTTGCTTCTTGCATCACACCCAATCCTCTTGTGTTCGCATACACCACACAGATTTTAGCCAAAACATGGCAGCTATTTACTCAAGCGAACTCACTCCCTGCTGCATCTCACAACCTCACATTCATTTTTGCAGATTTCCCTAATCAAAAATGTGAAAATTTTGCGCTGCTACTACACGCGCTTCATTTTCATCACACATATTGTACGTTGCTCCTCTATCTTTCTATCTAGCCGTGTCAATTTTTGCATGCTCGCTCACAAATCTTCGCATAGATGTAGACACTGCCATCATACCTATTTTATGTTTACTACCAAGCAATCCATTCTTGCATCATTCATCACTCGTATAGTAGCAAAAAATATTTTGCACGCGCATTATGCTGCAAAGTTGCAAACGTTTTTGCTAGACATCGCTAATTTTTATTAATAGCAAATAGTCCATCAGCGTTTTTTATTACAGCGTCGCAATGCGTCATTATTTTTTGTCACGTATGTAGTATCCGCTTGCTACTCTAGTCGTTGAAAAATCATTTTTTTGCAATATCACACTTCTATCACTCTTTCTGTATGCGAAAATATCGCAGCACATACATCGCACACCAATTAGAACGGACAAAAATAATATTCTACTACAGAATAATTATTAATAATGTAGTGCTCACTCATATTTTTGCAAATCATTTTGCAAAAGTGTCTCAGCTACTGCAAAAAATACTAGTAGCTCTGCATTATACTTTATTGTTGTCTCATTTTTTACTTTTTTATATTTCAATTCATACCACACTCGTCGCTCATCTACTTCGTGCTCACTCAAATTCTCATCAATATAGCAACAATAAATAACATGAACGAATTCTTGCATTATTCATACTCTCTCACTGCCCCTCGCTTGTGTTATGTGTAGTATCATATACAAAAAGATGCATTCGATAAAGCAATCAACTCACTTTGCACACAAAATACTCATCACCATGCCCTATGTATAGTACATAAGCCCATCTATACTCGCTTAATTTACCATCTACTACACTGAATCTACTCTTATTATATTCAGACATTCCCTCGCTCGTTTTCGAGCAATTTATAATACATAAAGAAAATCCATATAGCACACAAATACCCCTATAGCCTAAAAACTACATTATTTTCTTATCTACAGCGCGCTCATTACGCCAACCAATATACGCGATGCTCAAAAATTCAAAAAACATAGCGTACACTCTGTTTATTTTTGTAGCTATCATGATATTTTTTACATAGAAAAACCAGTACACTATATCGCACTGGTTTTACAGCAGCAAAGAGTATGCTATTTCACAACCAAGTAAATACTCCACTCATACTATGCAGCCAGCCCAAACTGGCTAGCTCCAAGACCGATCATACTGTCGAAGAATGGGACAAGAACCTTCACCTCCTTATCACCAAACTCACCGGGTATAATTTGGTCTGTATCTGTCACGTAGCATGGTTCTCTAACTACGACACCAAACAAATGATGCTCTGGGTTATCTGGGTGTGTACACAAAACAGCCCCTTCAAAGATGCCATATATTTGCTCATCCGGCCCAAACGGAATAACAAGCTGGCTATCCACATCACGGCGTACATCGTCTAAAGAAATCGCCGCCTCGGAATTGAGCGACGATGCGTATGGAGAATATTGGACATCGCTGTCCTTTGGACTCTTGACGTCTTCTTGGCTATCAAATATAACCACTTTATCAACATCGAACTGAACCTTCTCCCCAATAGCAGGGCCACCTTCAACATCACGTAGCTTTGCAAACTCGTGCATCATCACATTTTTTGCACTATTATCAAACGTGCCACCACGCGTCGCCTCAAGAAATACCTCTTGCAGTGCTTCTTGCACGTGCTTCATCCAGCCACTCTCTGGAGAATACTTGCTTGGGGCTTCGAAGCCACTACGCTTGTAATATGCTTCTTCGTCTATACATAGTCCATCATCTTCAGGATCTGTAAGGTTTTCTTTTTGCGTAGGATATTCTTTGACTGCTGATGGTAGAGTCTCAAATGTACCTAATGTACCCATTTCTTTGTTGTTTAGTAATTTATTACTTTCACTCATAGTTTTTTATACTCCGCACTATGATTTTGGTTAACGGCATTGGCTCCTTTCTGCCGATTCCTCCCTGCTGCGTACGTTGTGGCGCTAGCAGCGTGGTAGTAAGTAATCGTATCAACTTGCATTATAGCACAAAAGCAGCGCCTGCAAAGCTATTTTTGGCCTTATTTTCGCACTATTTTCCCCATATGTACCCCTGTCGTACCAGTGGTGGCTATTTGGACGATAAATATATATTTTTCGCAAGCATTTTTAGCCTTGATTGCGTATTTCTCCCTCCTCACTGGCAAATACTCTGTCCACCTCTATCGCTACATATAAGCAGGAGCAAAGATATATGCCGAGTCCTCGTATGAGGAGATTATTCGCAAGCATTTTTAGCCTTGATTGCGTATTTCTCCCTCCTCACTGGCAAATACTCTGTCCACCTCTATCGCTACATATAAGCAGGAGCAAAGATATATGCCGAGTCCTCGTATGAGGAGATTAATGGCCTAACTCTTTTTTTTGCGACACTGGAGAAGAAAACAGTACGCAAAGGCGCAACGCGGTGCCTTTATGAGTTCTACCCCACCCCACACGCCTCCTAAGCGCTTATAGCTATACCAAAGCCGGATGAGTGAGGTGCAACCGTTCTCCAGCCGCTTGCTATGCAGCCATATAACAAAATCGCCCAAGGCATCTACCTCGGGCGATTTTGTATGTTGCGCTGCAGAACTTAGCCGCGAGCAAAGTGGGCAAAGGCACGGTTGGCCTCGGCCATCTTGTGGGTGTCTTCCTTTTTCTTGAAGGCGACACCAGTTTGGTTGCACGCATCAACGATCTCTGTTGCCAGGCGCTTACTATACGGCATACCACTCTTCGATCGGGCAGCCTGCACTAGCCACATAAAGGCAAAGTGCTGCTGACGATGACCCTGAATGGGGAATGGAATCTGGTAGTTAGCACCACCAACGCGGCGACTCTTTACCTCAAAGCTAGGACTGATGTTCTTGATGCAAGTCTCAAACACTTCCAGTGGGTCCTCACTCTTGAGGCTTCGTGCGGCCTGCTCGAGCGCACTATAGACAGCCCGCTCAGCAACTTGTTTTTTGCCGTCTAGCATCGATTTATTAATCAAGCGCTGCACCAGCACCGACTGGTACTTGCGGTCTGGCTTGATGGTGCGCTGGAGTTTTTTCGTGACTTTACGAGGCATGGTTAGTTACCCTCCTTCTTGGCACCGTACTTGCTGCGGCCCTGCTTACGCTTCGATACCCCTTGCAGGTCGAGTGCACCACGGACGATATGGTAGCGCACACCCGGGAGATCCGGCACACGGCCACCACGGACGAGCACCACAGCGTGCTCCTGTAGGTTGTGACCTTCGCCGCCAATGTATGCCCAGACTTCGTGGCCGTTGGTGAGGCGCACACGAGCCACTTTGCGCATCGCGGAGTTTGGCTTCTTAGGGGTTTTGGTTGTTACCTTGACGCAGACACCACGCTTGAGTGGTGCATTTTGGTCGTAGTAGCGCACCTTGAGTGCGTTGTGGATGCGCCCCAGCGCTGGCGACTTCGACTTCCGGGCCGCCGTCTTGCGTGGCTTGCGCACCAATTGGTTAATGGTTGGCATGCAATTCTCCTTATTGCTTATAGTTCGTAATTCCGCTGCCTGCCCCACTCACCTAATTGGTAGTGTAGCAGCATAGAATACTGGCTACTGGGCGATTGCCCAGCATATTTGCGTGTACGATTGGGAGCAGCACCTCCGCCTCGTGTCTATACCTTCTCTGCCAGGCAGTGCGCTCACACCAGCGCCCTACCCCGAAAAGAGGAAACTCGTGTGGTATTATAGCATGGCGTTGTGTGTGAAGGCAAATGCGCTGTGCTAAATTAAGAGTGATTGAATAATCTCTGCTATTTCTACCCCATGCTATACTAATCTCATGCATATTGCCATCCAAGGTCAGGCGGGGTCGTTTCATGAGCAAGCGGCGCAGCAGTGGTTTGGGCCGCAGGTTGATATCGTGCCGTGCACGACGTTTCGCGATGTTTTCCATGCGCACGCGACTGGTCAAGCCGAAGGTATCGTTGTGGCGGTGGAGAACACGCTCTACGGGACGATCAACGAGCCATACCACTACCTCGAGGCATGCCCGCTACCCATCATTGGTGAGGTACGTCTTGCCATTGAGCAGATGCTCATTACACTACCTGGCGCTTGCCTAGCTGATATTACCGAGGTGTATTCGCATCCCGTCGCACTTGCGCAGTGCCAGCGCTTTCTTGCCGCCGAGCTACCGCATGCGGTGCAGAATGAATTTTTCGATACAGCAGGGGCGGTTGCCTACATCAAAGCAGCTGGCGATCCGCACAAAGCCGCCATCGCTGGCCAGGCTGCTGCTACCCTCCATCACCTACCCATCCTGCGCCGTGCCATTCAAGACAGCCACGATAACATCACCCGCTTCATCGTCCTCGCACCAGGCCACGCACCAGCCCGTGCCAACCGCGCCACACTCGTCATCACGACTAACCACCAGCCTGGTGCACTACTTGAGGTATTACACGTCTTCGCCGCAGCAGACATCAATATCAGTAGCCTGCAGTCTCAACCAATCGTCGGCCAGCCCTGGCAATACAAATTCTTCCTCGTCGTCGACAGCGCTGGTGCTCCACTCAAGCACGCCCTGCGCGCTATTGAGCAAAGCGACCACACTGTACGGCTGCTGGGTGAGTATTGTGCGGGGTAGTGTTATTCCCACGTCTCTCGAATCATCGAGAGGTGCTTTTCGACCATCGGTCGGTCAAGGCCTTTGGTAACAAGCTCATCAGCACTAACACTGGTCACGACTAGCTCCCGTTCGGGGATAGCACAGAGAAAGGCATATGTTAGGTAGTGTCTTGTTAAATCTTCGTGCAAACTGTCCGCCGCTCTATCCCAGCTCATCCATGCTGCCAATCAGCACATCGCGTGGGCGTGAGCCATCGGCTGGGCCAATGATGCCTTGCTCTTCCATCTCTTCCATGATGCGAGCCGCTCGGGCATAGCCCACGCGGAGCTTGCGCTGGAGGAGCGAGGTTGAGGCTTTGCGGGTCTCTACTACCACCCGCACGGCATCGCGGAACATATCGTCATTGCCTTCGCCACTGCCGTCCATATCCATCACTACGCCACCTTTGCCATTGAGCTGGACAGGCTGGCTCACGATCTCGTCGTTATACTGTGGTGCCGACTGCATGCGCAGGTGGTCGGTCACCTTAGCGACTTCTTCGTCCATCACCCAAGCACCTTGGATACGCTTGGGCTTGGGCATGCTAGCGGTTTTCATCAGCATGTCACCCTGGCCAAGGAGCTTCTCGGCACCAATTTGGTCGAGAATAGTGCGGCTATCTACCTGGCTGGCCACCGTAAAGGCGATGCGGGCTGGCACATTGGCCTTAATGAGGCCGGTGATCACATCCACGCTTGGCCGCTGCGTCGCCAGCACTAGGTGAATACCAACTGCTCGAGCCTTCTGGGCCAAGCGGACGATCAGCGCCTCCACATCGCGCGCTGCCACCATCATCAGGTCGGCTAGCTCGTCTACCACAATGACGACATACGGCATGCGGCCTTCGTCTACCTTTTGCATGTGGCCTTGCTCATCGGCCACGGCGATCTGCTTACCGCGCGTTTTGATCTTTTCGTTATACGTCTTGATGTCGCGCACCTTCTCCTCAGCCAGCAGGCTATAGCGCCGCTCCATTTCATTGACCGCCCACTTGAGGGCACTAATGGTTTTCTCTGGCTCAACAATAACAGGGGTAAGGAGGTGTGGAATATCGGCATACGGTGCCATCTCCACCTGCTTGGGGTCGACGAGGATGAGCTTCATTTCGCTGGGACTGTTGCGGTAGAGCAAGCTAGTGAGGAGCGTGTTGATCATCACTGACTTACCCGAGCCCGTTTGCCCCGCCACCAAGAGGTGCGGCATTTTGTTGAGCTCACCGACGAAGGGTCTGCCCGAGATGTCCTTACCAATAGCAAATGCCAGCGGCTCCTTGGCGTGTTGCCACTCGGGGCTATCTAACACCCCACGCAGGCGCACATCGGCCGCCTTGCGGTTTGGCACCTCAATACCCACAGCCTTCTTACCTGGGATGGGTGCCTCAATGCGAAGGCTGGATGCCGCGAGGTTGAGCGCGATATTCGTCTCCAGCGCAGTGATGCGGTTGAGCTTAACGCCAACAGGCGGCTTGAGCGTGTATTGCGTCACCTTCGGGCCAATGTTTGCCCCCTCCATCTCGACATTAATATTAAATTCGTGCAGCGTATCTTGAATGATGTGGGCATTTTGCTCAATGTCGCCGGCATCAGCCGGGCTCTGACGCTTCTCCAGCAGCTCCAGGCTGGGCGGCTGCCAGTTGGGATCATTAACAGCAAGCATAGCAGACCGGTCTTCGGCTGCTTTATCTACAGAAGTAGACGGTGTGCTGTCGCGCAAGGTTGCCCGGGGCTTTTTGTCTGGCTTTGGCTCGGCCGGGCCATCGCCGGAGAGGGTTGGGACGCCCGCGTTGAGCTTGAAGTCACTCATAACAGCAGGCTTATCTTGGGCCTTCTCGTCCTTACTGTGCTTGGCCTTTTTGCTGGTGTCTGGTGTTTGGGTATCGGCGGCGCGGCGAGCCACTGCCACATTGGCAGCATCGTCTGTTTCAGCCTCGCTGCGCACCATGTTTTGCAAGCCACGCCACAGTGCCATGGGCGAGACACGCAAGACAAAGAGTAGCGTCAAGCCAATCAACAATACATACACAAAAACCCCTACTGGCCGGTCGACCAGCGCCAGCATGGCACGATTGAGTAGGTCACCCATCACACCGCCTGTCGCAGCTGAACCTCGCCGCAGTAGGCCAAATAGCCCCGCAAACCATAACACCATCAGCACTGCCGCAATCTTCAGCGCTACCGGCAAGCGGTTATCCTCCGCCCGAAAGATCGCCACCGCCACATACACCGCCACTACTGGGACAACATACACCGCATAGCCAATAATATGCAACATCGTCGCATCAAGCCACTTGAGAATTGGCCCACCCGAGCCAAACCACGACACCACCAGTAGCACCGAAAACGCCAGCAACAGCACCGCCGACACCTGCGCCCAAAACCCCGCCGGCAACGTATGCTGCGGCGCGGCCTGCTTGGCTTTGCTCTTGCTCGGGCTGCGCCGACGAGCAGCGCTTGAGCGAGTAGACGAACGAGTGCGAGTAGTTTTTCTTTTTGTAGCCATATCCTTTTTATTGTACTCTGTTTATGCTTGGTTTGATAGCGTATATTGTAGCATAATTTACTACATTAGGCAATCGGTATGGGATATGCCATACTGGGTAGTATGACAACGCAACCATCTTACCCAATCATTACTCCATTTGAGGCTACACCCACAGCCATCGATGGGCTCTATATCATTACCATGAAACAAGTGACCGATGAGCGCGGCACGGTGCGCGAACTATTCCGCCAATCGGCCATGGATAGCACACCACTACCGCAGTTCGGCCCCTGGAAGCAGATCAATGCCACGCAAACAAACCGTGGCTCCATCCGTGGCCTGCATGCCGAAGCAATGAACAAACTTGTCGCAGTAGTGGCAGGCGAAGCCTTTGGTGTCTATGTGGACGCACGGATCGATTCACCCACCGTTGGCGCAGTTGTTACTGTCCCACTAACAAAAGGTGTGCAGGTGTTTGTTCCACAAGGAGTTTGCAACGGTTTTCAATCGACAAGCGAGCAACCCTCCCAGTACCTCTACTGCTTTGATGAAGAGTGGCAGCCTGGCATGCCCGGTATATCACTCACACCACTCGACCCAGAGCTTGGCATCGACTGGCCCATCCCGATCAACACATCCACCTATGACCAAGTCTCCAAAAAAGACGGCAATGCGCCTACTTTGCGTTCTGTTATTGGTGATGATGCCATGGCGCAGCGTACTCACTAGTATTCGAAGCCTATTCACTATCACGCGGATTATTGCTATATAATACCCCTCTCGCCATTTTGTCCATTCTATGTCACAATAGAAACAAGGAGGTCGTATGCAGCAGATGGTATGGAATATAGTAACGATGATTGCACCCTTTGCGGTGATTGCCTTTTTGCTGGTAGTGCTCGCCGAATATTTGCGCGCGCAGCAGCGCATCAAACGTCTGGAGGAGATGGTGCATGAGCTGCAGCAGCGAATTAAGTCGGATACGTAACCACAGTTTGCAAGCAAAAAAGCCAGCTGTATAGCGCTGGCTTTTTTGCTTTTGTGACGCTAAGTCATTGCCTAGTAGCTTCGGCGATCCGAGCGGTCCTTTGGCACGACTACTTCGGTGTCGGGCTCTTGCCGCGGTGGGAACTTTTTGCGTGGCAGGCCAGCAAAGGCGTCATTGCTCAGCTGCTTGCTACGTGCGGTCGTACGATTATTGGCCGAGCGGCGCTTGCGCGTACTAGCTGGGCGAGTTGGCGCTTTCTCTTCTGTTGTCGCGGGCAATACACCAGCAGTTTTGCGTGCAGCAATGGCAGCCGCTTTGGCAGCGGCACCACCCTTAGCAATGCGCGGTGGCGTGTGTGGCTGATCTGGCGCAGCGAGGCTCTGCCGCGAGCGCCCAGCTGGGACTTCGCGGCCCACACGGGTAGTGCGACTCGACGCCTTTTGGGGTGCACCCACTTCGTTGATGACTGGAATAATAATGGGCATGCGGCGTGTTTGGTCGTACAAAACGCGGGCGATGTCGTCTTTGATTTCCTTCTTTACGACATCAAGGTCATACGAACCCACCAGGCTGCGCGCTGCTTTTTGCTTGAGGTAGGCGCGGATCATCCCCATCAGCTCTTCATTATCGCGCAGATAGATGAAGCCCCGGCTGATGATATCTGGGCTAGTGAGAAGGCGACCTGTCCCACGCTGGACGGTGAGCACCACAACGAACATCCCCTCCAGGCTCATATGGATGCGATCCTTCAGCACGACATCGCTCACGACTGCACCAGCGTCGTCATACATCGTGCCGCCCGAGTGCGGAATGCGCCCGATCTTGTGCGCACCATCGGTGGTAAACTCCACAATATCCCCCGGGTCGCAGACAAAGATATGGCTGCGTGGGATGCCGCACTCCTTCTCGGCCAGGCGAGCATTATGCACTAACATGTGGAATTCGCCGTGGTTGGGCAGGTAGTATGTGGGCTTGACGGCACTAATGAGTCGCACGTGATCATCATAATAACCATGGCCAGACAGGTGGAGTGGACCCACCCCGGTCAGGTGTGTCTTGCCATTTTGCACCACGTCGCCACCTTCGCGCATCAAGCCATCGACGGTACGTACGACGTACTTCTCGTTGCCTGGGATAGGGTTGGAGCTAAAGACCACCACATCACTCCCCTTGATCTTGACGAACTTATGTGCCCCCGTCGCCATGCGGTTAAGGACTGCACTAAATTCTCCCTGGCTACCTGTACAGACGATGGTGATCTTGTGGTCGGGCAGCTTCACGAGGTCTTCCATCTTAACCACTGTATCCTTCGGGATTTTGATAGCGCCAGTGCGCAGCGCTACCTCCAGGTTCTGGATCATACTAAAGCCAGCAAAGGCTACCTTGCGCCCATGCTTCTCTGCTTCCTCGAGGATGAGCTGAATCCGGTGCAGCTGGCTAGAGAAGCTACTGATGATGATGCGGCTCTTGGCCCATTTATCCATCACCTCACCCATGCTGTGCTGGATATCGTGCTCACCGTGGGTGTGAGTGCCAGCGCTCTCGCAGTTGGTTGATTCGTTCATCATGAGGAGGAAGCCCTCGGTGTGCGCAATATCTTGCAAGCGCTCGAAGTCAAACTTGCGGCCATCCACTGGGTTCTCCTCGATGCGCCAGTCCCCACTACTAAGGATGTTCCCTACTGGCGTGCGCACCACTACTGCAGCCGAATCGGGGATAGAGTGGTTCACCCGCACTAGCTCTACACTAAAGGAGTCGCACAGCTGGACGATCTCATGCTCCTCCGGCTTGAGCTCATGATACTCTGGCTGGTAGCTACCATCGGTCTCTGCCATGGTGCGCTGCAGCATACCCAAGGTAAAGGCTGTGCCATAGACTGGTGCAGGCAGCTTGGGGATGATATGCCGAAAGGCACCGATATGGTCGAGGTGCCCGTGGGTAAAGATGTGTGCCCGGATCTTGTGCTTGTTCTCCTCCAACCACTGCGTATCAGGGATGATGTAGTTGATACCTGGATAGTCACTACCTGGGAAGAGGAAGCCCATGTCGATGATGATAATATCATTGTCGTACTCGATGGCTGTCATATTCTTGCCAATGCCCATCTCGCCTACCCCACCAATCGGGATGACCTTGAGCGTTGGGCGCGGAGCACGGGGCCGCTTGGGCTGCATGTTGAGAGTAAACTGCTTGCCGCCATAGCCATTGTAGACTGACTTATTGACCGGCACGTTAATAACATGCTGCGAGGCCTGGGCATTGACCCCCTCGCTGGTGCGGCGCTGCGCCCGAAAGACCTCGCCTTTGCGCGTGGTGGTGGCGCTGAGCACCGTGTTGGTTGTCGCTGGTTGTTTGCTTGCGTGTGGACGCTTCTTGGCGTCATCTGCCTGGGGTGTGGCCACTCGTCGTTGACCCATTGTATCTCACTCCTTCTAATACATTATTCTGGTTCTACTAATAAGAGACAGGCTAAGAGCCTCAATAAGTGGTTGTATTATAGCAGATGATGGTGAGGTATGTCAAAGCCACCTCGCGAGAGGTGGCTTTTGCTTCGTATCACTACGAGTTGATGGTATATGCTATACGCACCAAAATTGCAGCATATCGCTCAAATTTTGGTTTCTTCCCGCACTGGAAGCTGACTGCCACGATGCGCTATCACTTGGAATATCATCAGGGTTTTCGTTGCTGGTAGGCGCTTCTTCGATGGCAAACGTTGGTGCGCCGTTCTCGTTAGTGGTTCGCGTCATCCGTATGTAGTACAGCTTCTCATTTGGGTCAGTATTGGCACTTGGACGGAAGCTACTTGCCAGTGTGACCTCTGTGGCAGGGTTGCCTGTGATCTGCAGCAGCTCTGCTGTCGTCAGCTCGCCAACTGGCTGGGCAGCCCCTGGCTCTTGTGGTGTCTCCAGCGTCACCTCCTCTCGG
The DNA here is from genome assembly GCA_963528475.1 of uncultured Candidatus Saccharibacteria bacterium. GTDB lineage: Bacteria > Patescibacteriota > Saccharimonadia > Saccharimonadales > Saccharimonadaceae > Saccharimonas. Next base: position 40,378 of record CAURVP010000006.1, read on the forward strand.
GTGGTTGTCTTGCCAGTGGTTGTGTCTTTTTGTTTGTGAGCCACTGTCGTTACGACAACGTTTTGCCTACCGCGGTCGACGATAGCTCGCTTCGCTGTAATAATCTCCAATAGCCCTACTCTTATCAGTCTGGTGCACTGCAAGGGAGTCACCCATATAACGATCTGTCTTCGTCTTGCCCTGCAGCTCGGTATAGCGCGTCGTAATGCCGTGCAAAACTTCTCTGTCGACCTTCTTCACATCAATCTCACCATCGCGTGTTGTAAATTCTACCTCACGACCCGATTGCCCAAATGGCTCAGCTGTTGCGGCTGTTTCACTATGAGTTGGGGCGTCTGCGTGGTTGCTGCAATATGCCGCACCATTTATACCAATAAGTAAGGCAACAAGAGCTGCTGCTTTTTGTCCAAGCGAGAACCGTGGCATATCTATCTTATCAGTATCATCGGTAGCATTCTCATTACTTAACGTAATGCGCAAGTTTGTCTTATCCAAAACCGACCCCTCTTTGAATGGCATCTGTCCCTTCATACTACTCGTCTTCATCGGAAACCTATTCATATCAATCATCTCCTATCACTATTTGCCAAATAATTCTTTATACTATATTTTATCCGCTATATTTGTCAAGTGTTGTTTCTCTGTTGGATAATTTGTGCTAGGTTAGCCAGGCTCTTTTGCACATAACTCACTCACCCTTACACCACCAAAAAGCCGGCTACCCCACGATAGCCGGCTCTGTGCTATGCCTTGCAGTACATTAATCTCCATCCACCGTCGTATGGGCAAACTGCCGCGTGCCACGCCAGGCCAAGAAGCCGATGAGGAGCGCGTTTGCCACCAGCGCAAAGCCAGCCAAGATGAGCATGTGCTGCGTATAGAGCGCACTATCTACCCCGCCCGAGATCGCATGACGATAGGCAATGATGGAGTGCGTCATAGGCAGCCAGGGGTTGATGGCTTGGAAGAAACTAGAGGCTGTTTGGATGGGGAATATCCCTTCGCTCGCTGCCAGCTGGAGCACCATGATGATCATTACCACCAGCCGGCCAGGGTTATCCAGCACCATCACCAGCAGCGTAATGAGCGACATAAAGGCAAGCGAGGCAAGGTAGCTTGTGGCAGCAAATAGCCACGGGTGGTCGGGCTGCAAGCCTACCACATAGACTAGCACCAGCATCATAATCGTTGCTTGCACCAGTGCAGCCAGCCCCAAGACCGACATCTTAGCCAGCCACCAGCGCCAGGCATTTTCTTGGCGCGAGAAGGTCTTGCGCACTGGGTACATCGTCGTCAAAGCCAACCCACCAACAAAGAGCGCTAGCGAGAGCATATATGGTGCCATGGCGTAGCCGTAATTTGGCACACTGCCAGTGCTGTGCTCGCTACTCGCCACAGGTGCGGCCATCTGCTGCTGAGCCGCTGGGCTGGTTGGCAGGAGCTTTACCTGAGCAGCACCAGTCTGCAGTTTGTGCGCTAGTGTGCTCGAGCCATCCGCCAGCTGGTTGCTTGCCTGCACCAGCGCACTAGAGTGCTGCTGCAAGGTAGCTGCACCCTGAGCCAGTTGCCCACTACCCTGCTGAGCTGTTGCGAGATTACCCGCCACCAGTGCTGCACCAGCTTGGAGTCGCTCGCCACCAGCCCGCACCGTGTTGTAACCCGCAAAGGCAGTGGTGGCTTGTGGGGTGAATTGTTCCACGCCAGTGTTGAGTGCCGCCACACCATTCTTGAGTGTTTGCTGCTGAGTAGTAAGTGTTTTGGTAAGAGTATCGAGGTTGGCCAGCAAGCTCTGCGTTTGCTCGGCAATAGCTTTGGTCTGCTGCAGAGCACTCGCTATGGTCTGCAGCTCGGGTAGTGTGATGGTCGTGCTACCGCCAGACGCAGCCGCCTGCGCGCTAGTCTTTTGGAGGATCGCCCCGGCCGACGCGGCTGGTACTTGCATTGCCTGGAGCGCACCCACGACTCGCTGCGCATCTTGGGCTACAGCCGCCTGTTGAGCCGCCACCACTGGTGATGGCTGGGCCACTTGGGCGTTGAGTGTATTTATCCCCTGTTTGATCTGCTGCATACCAGCCGTTAGCTGGGCCACTTGGGCTGCCGTTGGCAGTTGGCTAGTTAGCTGCGCTGTGCCCTGCTGAACCTGCGCTGCGCCGGCCTGCAGCCGCCCCAGGCCTGCCGTTAGCGTCTGCTGCTTGCTGGCCAGTTGGCTGACGCCATTAGTGTATTGAGTAAGACCCGCTTGGAGCTGCGCCGACCCCTGGTGTAAGCGCCCAGCACCATCACCAGCCTGCGCCATGCCATTACCCACTACACCAATACCCGCTGCCACCTCTTTGAGGTAGGTTTGGGTCACTTGCTCGGCTACTGTTTCCTTCACTTTTTGCGCGGCTTGGCGGCTAATGACTGCACCAATGTAATTCTTGGCTGGCGTCAGCTGATACGACACCACTGCTTGCTGCGGCTTGTCTTGCCGGAGTGACGCTGCACGCTGCGAGAAGTCCTCTGGTACCGTCACTACTGCATAGTAGTAGCCACGGCGTACGCCATCATCGGCTTGCTGCTTGGAGACGAATTCCCACTTAAGCGCCTTGCTCTTATGTAGAGACTCGGTCATTGTCCGGCCGATCTGCAGCTCCTTGCCATTAATCTGCGCCCCCTTGTCCTCATTCACAAAGGCAATTGGCAGTCGGTCGGTATGCCCATACGGGTCCCACACCGAGCTGAGGAAAAACGCCGCATATATCACCGGCACAAAGGCCAGTGCTATCACTGCCACCAGTAGTGTTTTGCTCTGCAGCAAGTGCCGCCATTCGGCCTGGACCATCACGCTGCGGCGACGCTGGATAGCTTGTTTTATTTTCTCACCCATTGTTCATTAGCTCCCGAATAATATCTTGCAATGTCACGCTCTGCAGCGTCTCAGCCCAGCATGCCTGAGCCCGATCGAAGGCACCAAGGATGCTCACCTCACCGCGTTTGATCTTGCTATCATCTGCCTGGCGGGCAAACATCCGCTCGGCTACTCCTTGGTAGTGGACAAAGCTCTCCGTCCCCTCGACTGCCGCCACGATATCCCACAGCGTCAGCTCTGTACTAGCCCGCGCCAGGCGAAAGCCACCACCCGCACCCCTCGCCGAGGTAATCAGCTGGGCTGTTACGAGCTTGCGCGTTACTTTAGTAATATACGTTGGCGACACCCCCATTTGCCTTGCTAAGCTCTGGTTCGTCACTGGTGATCGCAGGTCTGGATGCGCCAGCAAAATCACAATGCAACAGGCCTGCTCGACTGCTCCTGATAATCTCATGGTTTTATATGCGAGGTGCTATGCAGCCCACCATGCGCAGCACCTCACTCCTCCTTTCTTTGATTGTTGATAATGGATATCTAGTATCCAGATTAGCATAGGTTATTCCCTCTTGCAAGCCTGTCGTCAGAATATATCCTCCTAAAAAATCAAGCTACCTCTGTGGTCTCGAGCATATATTTTGCTGGGCTGATAGATCGCAGCCCAGCATTTTCTTCTTTGCTTTTGTGCTACTTTGCGCGGTGAGCGAGCGGCTTCGTACCTTTGTAGAGTAGATAACGGAACAGCCCCGCCTCATACAGCGTGCTGTAGCCATGCGATGCCATCACGGCATTAACGAAGAATGGCGCAAGCTTTGCATCGGGCTGGATCCAGGCGAATGGCCGGGCGAGCGAGCGCAAGCGGTGGTATGTTGGCATAACGGCCTCTGTCCAGTCCGTCTCGCTTATATCCGCAAAGCCAGCCTGCTGCAGGGCCTGCGATATCTCACCGGGGTTCTGCTGCCGCACACCAAAGCCACCAGCATGCTGCTCCAAAAAGTCCATCATGCGCTGCTGACGAACCGACATATGGCGAGCATCGACCTCATAATCGGCAAACACTACACGCCCACCCGGCTTGAGGATGCGATAAAATTCCTGCATCGTGGCCCGCATATCCTTTGCGTGCGATAGTGTCTCATTCACATACACCACATCAAAATACTCGTCTGGGAAGTCGGTGTGCGAATAATCGCCCAGTACAAAGCGCGGCGCAGGAGTCATATGCCGCGACAACTTCTCAGATATCCTAACCTCTCGTGGCGTGATGGTAATACCTATTACCTCACCCCCCCCCATTGGCCTGGACGAGGTATCGCGCCATCACGCCCTGGCCCGAGCCGGCATCGAGCACACGGTCGGTCGGCTTAAGTTGCAGCTCCTTGGCAAACATCCGCAAGAAGTTCGCCTGAGCTTGCTGCTCATTCTTCGTCTCGCTCGTCCAATAGCCAGCATGTTGCGATCGGCCCAGCACCATGTTGTAGCCAGCCCACGAGCCAAACCGCGAATAGTATGCGGCCACACCGTTTGTTGTTTTGTCCATCATATTCTCCTTGTTACTGTACTTATCTTATAGTATAGCGTAGAACCGATGGATATAGCGGATTTGTGGGCCTTTCCCTGGTGTGCCCTCGCTCTAGCTCCCTCCTCCTCTTTGTTGCCTTTCAAATTCTCTCCACTCACTTTATTTTTCCTACCTCAGATG
>CAURVP010000007.1:0-39014 GCA_963528475.1 uncultured Candidatus Saccharibacteria bacterium
CTTTGGCTGGTGCTATAGTTTCTCGAATCGCGCTCGTCACCTTCTGACAATCTAATTCCTCAAGTGCCATAACACCCAGCAACTGTTCTTGCATTTTCTTCATGCCAATTTGCAGTTCTGTATCTTCTAGATTTACTGGTGGCTTATCGGTGAATGGTGGTATCTCGCTCATAATAACTTTTATTATTAAACGGTCAATCAATACTTACAATGTACTCGCGAGCATTTTGCTTATAGTGGTGACTAGAGTAAAACAATGGGAGGCGTGTTGGCGGTATGTGATGGGCGTCTTTTATCTTGCAGTAGTGCCGACGGGGCGCGGCACCTCAAGCAGACAGGGGAGACGCTGCGCACCAACCCAGCCGACCCTGCCTTCCAAGAGCGGGTGCGGCAGGCCTACGCTGAGCTCGGAACGGTCAAGCACACCGCCCAAAAGCTGGGCGTCAGCAAGGATACGGTAAGGAAGGTGGTGCGGGGTGAGTGAGGTAACGCCGAATATGGCATATAGATCAGCGCGAGCCGTCTACCGAAGCATCTGGAAGATCGCAAACAACCATATAGTGTCATTAATCAAATTAAACAGACACTTCTACAGGCGCTTTCAAGTGCAGTTAATCGATGCGATCAACGTCGAAATACATTCTTATCCATCTCTCTCCGGATACCCATGCCCCCGCCAATACCGGTAGACAAAGGCTCCACTATCTGGATCGAGACACAAAAAGTCTCTACGGACATTGAACGTGCATGTGGCATTTGGTGCAGAGACTGCGTGGTCGACCAAAGACGATGCCGCTGAGCGAGCTGGCGTTGGCAGGTGGATTGGCCAGTTGGGTCCATAGAGCGACGCCGTACTCATGATCTCACGCAAGAAAGATTCCGTGCCGCCAGGCGCTTCTGCGCCAAGTGCAGAGAATTTATTCCATGGCATGCATCGCTGTGGATTATTTTTGTGCGCACAGTCTGAAAATATCGTAGCTACCGTCTGCGACGCTATTTCCTTCCGTTTCGTGGCATTATCGATTCTCCCTATAATCGAGCCATCGTAGTCGCTATGAAAAAGCGAGGTTCTGGCATAACCAGTGTCATACATAATTGTTGTATTCTGAGTGACGACTGGCATGACACGACGCGCAAATATTTCTCGCATGGAATCATGTGGTCGCAGCGCCGGTAAGCCGTAGGCAATGAAACCGTACCATATAGTGAGGCAACCGATGATGATGGTTGCAACTATAATAATGCGAAACAAAGGGTGAGATGAGGAATGCGGAGAAGCCATACCTAACTATGATAATAACACGATCTTGCATTCATGTCGACACTTTGTACTAGCTCACCACCTCTGCAACATAACTAAAGCATATAAAGCATAAAGTTTGCACAAAAATAAGGTAGGGCCTATTCTCCCGTTAACATACTCCACCCCAGAGTTATTATTCACTTTAGCCGTGAAAATCGGTGAATGATTTGGAGTGGTTGTCGTCGATTTTTGTTGGCGCTCTGGACACATTCTGGTCATTGGTAGGTCGCTTCCCATAGAGAGAATAGAATCAGCTATCCATCCTGAGCCGTATCCCTTGACCTTGTACCAAAGAGTGCTACTGCCGTAGGGGCCTTTGACGTAGCTACAATGATTGAATCACCAGACGCTGAGCCAGTTAGCCGTCTCCCGTCCTGGCGGGCTGTTTGTGGCTGAATCGTGATCTGATTGTGGGTAACGCGATGCACCTCGCTATGCAGGCCACATCCTGCTGCCAGGGGGCAGCCAGAGCATCCTTGCGGACTGCCGGGCACGTCCAAGGTTGGGTTCTAGAACACCTACCCTCCAGCAAAGTAGGCGGCACCTACATCGCTGACGCAGCGGCAGACAAAGCAGCAGACGCAAGTGAGTCGGCGTCCAACAGAGCGATCGAGGTGTCTGCGCTACGCCGTCTGCAACCTACTCTCGATAATCGCCACACGTCTCGCAAGCTGCTCATGCTGCGTGGTGAGCAGCCGTAGTGCACTTTTCGCTTCGAGGGCGTCTTGGTGCTGAGACTCGATGTCTTTACTGAGTGCGTCAATCTGCGTGGTCACTTCCTGATGGTTGCGGTCGATCTTTTCGTCTAGTTTTGTGAATCGGTTGTCAATCTCATTGAACTGACTACTAATAGCGTCGAAACCTTCTTCCATAGCGCTACACAGATCTTTGACTTCGCTGCGCACGTCTTTCGCTTCGCCACGAACGTCCTTTATTTCACGCTCGAGTTTGTCGAGGCGGCTATCTATAGCATCCAAACGTCCTTCGATCTTATCGAAACGCTTATTGTTTCGCTCCTCCATGGCATTGAAGTTAGTGGTTAGTAGTTCTTGTATGCGCTGGAAGTCTTTTTCAGTCATACTTCTATTTAAGTATGGTAGGATAGGAGGGTAAAGGTTAGGTGGCCGATAGTGGGTGCGGTATGTTTGGTAATACTCTGCAATATTGCTATGCTGATTTATAGATATGACAGCAGCAGAAATAACGCAACGCCAGCAGTTAGTTCGGGCAATTATCGGCTCACACGAGCTTGAAGGTGTGGCGGTTACGAATACTACCAAGCGCTTACTTGAGGCCTTTGCACGAGGAGACGTCTCGGCTGATGAGTTGGTAGCACAGGCGCAGGCTAGCCTCAACGAGGAAGGTCGGCAAGCACATTAACGGGTATGGCGTACGAGCTAGCCAATGACCCATACGTCGATCCAGCAACTGGTGTCATGCACAATCGACATGGCATTCGAGACATGGCTACTTTGGCGCGAGTCGAGCAAAACTATGCAACGCTGATGGCAACGAGGATAATGCAAGAGTGGCGGCCGAAGGCTGGGTCACCGAAGCGCAAACCAAGGCTGGTGCGTGCCAGATCGTCCAGCAGCGCAGGCGTGGCTATACGCGCAACATCTTGGCGGTCGAAGCGGAAGGCCTCGATGACGGCATCGCGCAGGGCCTCGGTATTCGCTTGCACGGTCTGCCAGATGATGGCCTTCCTGCCCTAAAATCCGGCAAAAACAAGCAAAAACCCACGTCATGGGGCTTCCATGACGTGGGTTTGAGTGTTGACTCAATGGTCGGGGTGACAAGACTTGAACTTGCGACCTCACGGCCCCCAGCCGTACGCGCTACCAGCTGCGCCACACCCCGACAACGTCTCTCATTATAGCACAATTGGTGACACGTGCTCAAAATAACTACTCCGTTATTTTCACATTGTATAAGCTTATTATCTCATGCTGCAAGGCCCATATATGCTATACTAGAAAGGTTAATGAGTAATCGTGGGAGGCACCCAAGCCGCTTGCACCACAGAAAGGATACTATGGCAAAAAAAGCCGATCTGCTTGAAAAAGCAGCAGAGCTGAAACTCGATGTTTCAGAAAAAAATACCATTGCAGAGATTGAGGCGGCCATCGCTGCAGCAAACGACAAGGATGTCATTGCCCAGCGCGAAGCCACTGTTGCAAAGGCTGGTAAGCGTAGTCAAAAGGCTCTCGATGAGGCCGAAGCGAAGGCTGAGAAAGAAGCCCGCAAAGAGGCTGGCGATACAACACCTCAGGGTGATGTCGATGCAGCCATCAAGAAAGGGCCCGCACCAAAGGTTCGCCCACTGATTGAGCGCCGCGGCAAGGCCTATCGTAAGCTAGCTGAGAAGGTTGAAAAAGATAAGGTGTACTCGCTAGACGAAGCACTCCAGCTTGCGACCGAGACCAACCCTGCTAAGTTTGATGCGAGTGTTGAGCTGCACGTCCGCCTTGGTGTTGATCCACGCCAGGCTGATCAAAATATCCGCTCGACAGTAGTCTTGCCACACGGCACAGGTAAGACTGTTCGCGTTGCCGTCTTTGCACCAGAAGCCGAGGTTGCAACTGCTACCAAAGCAGGGGCAGACATTGCTGGCGAGGAGGCTATCATCAAGCTGCTCGACAAAGGTACACTAGACTTTGACGTTTTGATCGCCACCCCACAGTACATGCCAAAGCTTGGTAAATACGCCCGTCTGCTTGGGCCAAAGGGTCTGATGCCTAACCCAAAGAGCGGTACTGTAACAACTGACATTGCAACTGCCGTCACTGAGGCAAAAGCTGGTAAGGTAGAGTACCGCGTAGACAAGCAAGCCGCGATTCACCTCAGCATCGGTAAGGTAAGCTTTGGTACAGAGAAGCTTCGTGCTAACGCCGACGCCTTCTTCGCCAGCTTGCAAGCTCAAAAGCCAAGCTCGCTTAAAGGTGTATATGTCAAATCCATCGCAGCTGCAACGACGATGGGACCTGGCATCAAGGTTGAGCACAAACTCGACTAGTTAAGAGAAGAGTATAGCACTCGCTATAATACTGCCAGTCAGGGAAGCTGGCAGTATTATTTATGTGCCTACCTATGCATGGTATGATGGAATGAGTGGTGATACTCTCATACTATTCATTCATCACCATAGTAACGGAGGTGCTTATGAAAAAATATGTCTACTCGCTCGTTGGTAGTGTTGGTTATTTTGAGCGATTCTTGCAGCCACAGACACCAGAGCAGGTTGCACAAAAAGTGAGCCAGGCTATTGCTGACCCAACTGTCCTTGATGGCAACCGCTGCTTTAGTATCTGTGTGTGGGCCTTGCCAGATGGTATTGACCATCCAAAGAATGTGCCAAAGGATAGCTTGGCTGATGGCTACTACATGCAATGTGCTGGGTCGAATACCGGCATGACTATAGAAGTGCGCGTGCCAGATCCAGATAATCATACAGCCCAGTATCCATATATCCACTATGTGATTGCCCGAAAGCCAGTGGCTGATAAAGAGCGCTTCATTCCACTCACCTGGCAGCGCGATGGCGAACCATTTACGATACGTATTCATCCAGAAGAGGTATTTACGGGAGAACAAGCTGGGCAGATCTTTGCAGATTATATTACAAAGGGTGCTATACCGTCTGAATCTGTTTTACGAAAAATTGATATATAGGACGTGGGGTATTTTACAATGAATATAAGAGGTTATACGAATGACTCAGCATCAAGGTAACTACATCGTCATTGAGGGGATTGATGGCACTGGTAAATCGACCCAAGTGGAGCTCCTCGCCAAACACTATCGAGCTCAGGGCCATTCAGTGGCGGTTGTCGAGGAGCCAAGCAGCGACGACCCAGCCCAGACCACGCCGATTGCTCACTACCTCCGCACCGTTATCAAGAATGGCAATCTCCGTCGCGATCCAGAGATTAATCTTGCTCTGCTGAGCGCTGCCCGGCACGAACTATGGGAGCACATCATCCAGCCAGCACTGGAGCGTGGCGAGACCGTCCTCGCGTCGCGTAATTATTTCTCAACACTGGCATATCAGGGGTATGGCGAAGGTCTGAGCCAAGAACATGTCCGGCACGTTACTGCTTTATTTACCAGTCAGCGCTACCTTGCGCCAGACCATCTCATTATTCTCATGCTTAATAATGCGCAAGAGCGTATGCATCGCATCCAGCAGCGAAGTGCACTTACTACGCCGGACACCTTTGAATCACGAGGTACAGACTTCCAGCAACGCGTCTATGCTGGTTATGGTGCTCTCGCTAGAGATTATCAGGTGCCTATAATTCAGTGTATGAGCGATGATGGTGCATACAAATCGCCCCACGAGATCCAGCGTGAAGTTCTTTCGATCATTAGCTCATAATATTTACTGAAGAATACCCTGAGAGGCTATTTGGCATAGAAACATCATCTGCTTTTCATAATGGATAGAAGCACACTCCTCAGAGGTCAACTCTTGTGATTTTTTGATAACTTTGCTACAGTTGTATGCACTGTGTCGAATCTAACGAGAGAGCGTACGGCCGCCAGACCAACAAATAACACTGCAGCGCATGAGACAAACATGTGCTTTGATAAAGATCGATATGATATATACGAAAAAGCGCTTAATCTCACTGACATACCGGAATCTGAAACAAGGCAAATCGTATCGGGCCTCAGCCTTATGCGAGACTTTGCTGGGGAGTTATTTGCAAAATATAGCAACCACAGTGCTTATACTGCATATTTGCTCTGTGCGGCGGGCAACCGTGATGAGCTTCTTGACATCAATAATCTTGCTGCTCTCCGTCAAAGAATAGAGCAAGATCACGCTGGCAGCAACGATAAAAAAGCAGCAAGAGAAAAGTTTAATCAGATCGTATCAATCATGATGGACACGACACGACTATCGAGCTCGTGGCAAAAATTCATGAATACACAAAAGGTTGAAACGGACCCAATTACTCAGAGCAAAGAATCACTCTACAGTGCCGTTAAAAGGGTAAGTAGGCTTAAAAAGTCCAAAGGGATGACAAATGACCAATCTCTATCTAGTAACGTAGAAAATCAATATCTTACTGAAGAGAGCAGGCAAGACCAGCGCCTTGAAGCCGCGACACATGATCGTATGCAGGCCGAAATGACGATGAAACAACTCTGGCAGCAGCCAATGAATATGCTTGACCTCAATGACCTTTTGCGGACAGGGCATAATGTCGGACTGTCGACCATCTTTATGGAGTCGGTTAACACACTTAACATGCTTAATAATACGCGCTACGATATCCCGGAGGCCTATGAGCTAGCCTACAAGAGCGAGGCACTACTTGCACCGCTATGTGAGATTATTGGCTTTGACGGGCTAGCAATGGAATTGCGAAGTAAAGTGATATGCCTCCAGCTGCGCAATACCGGCAGAGGGCACTTTGTGGATCTCGCCAAGCAGATACTATCAGAGCTTGGTGTATTGAGTGCTGCTAGTCCTGAAGAAACCATCACGGCCAAAGAGCGCAATCAAAACTATGGTACTATCGTCTACAGAATACTTGAGTCCGTAATTGGCGATATTGACAATAGCGCTGACTATAGTGTGGAACTGGTACTTGGTGGAGAGTCTGGTCATGATATTGTGATAGGCAACGGTAATATTATTGCTAATCTGCTACGATTAGTGTTTCGCTTGAAATCAGTAGGCTCTTTAGCACGTGGGCTTGTAGAGCAGGCAGAAAAAGTAGAGAAACAACATGAAGCAGACCGTCAAAAGATCCAAGACTCTACTCTTGCCACTAACTCCCTGGAGGCATACAGTAAGAAGAGAACCTATCAGATAAATAAGGAAAGGAACGAAGATTGGAATCTCACTCGAGAATATATTCGAGATGAGATGTCACATATATACAACAAAAAGGTAGCAGATTCCTTGCTCAAGCTTATGGATATACATCTGGCTGAGCTCTATGAGGAATTCAATGGAATTACACCAAAGGAGGTGTCTCTTCTCGACTATAAAAAGGAAGACAACTCGCTTGAGATACTTTTTGATCTTCTTGGTATGACACTAATCGCAAAAGACCGAGCAAGTCTAGTCGATATATTCTTTAAAATGGTCGATAATAGTAATGTTCTTCATCGCTCACAAGATGAACTTATCCAAGACAATCAGCTACCCGCTCGGGACGATGAAGGCTACGATGAGAACGGCTACTCTGTCACGCCACATGCCGCACCAAGCCGAGACGAGATACTCAAAGTCGAGGGGCGTACAGAATTTATCAATTATATCAAAACAAAGTTTAAAGAACGCTATCTCAACATTGACCCCGAGCAATATATAGAATTCAAAGAAGAAAACAAAAAAGGCTTCCATGTCTCAAAGATAACGGGTCTCTACGAAGACCATGCATCGGGCATTCTACCCTTCGAAATTCAAGTTCTCACGGAAAAGGATCGGCAGTCGGCACGCTATGGCGAAGCTGCACACATCCTGTATAAGTTAAGCAAACAACTTGGCTATCGGCTTGAACCAACTAAAAAACAGCTCGCAAGTATGAGTGCGCTCAATGGGCGGAAGAAAAACTTTGGCAAAAGGACAGTCAACAAAGCAAGCTACCGCCGCATTAAGAAAGTGAATAAGGCAATTAATGACCTCCTTCTTAATGCAAGCTCCTCAGTTCTGTAGCATAACCCGCTCACCTAAGATCACCTCTATCTACATCTTGCATCCACCTACCACCATCTGCTATAATCTCTCCCAGACATTGCCAAAGACCGTAGCGGGCTGTTATGCACGACAAAGCAGCCGATAAGTATGCTACCGAGGGAATTTCGGATACGCCGTGGCCTCTTGCGCCAGCGTTCTAATACGAAACTCGAGACTCGTCTTTGCAATCATGCAGAGGCGATTTTTTGCGGCATATGTCGGACGTTAACAATGCGGTCGGATACAACAACAAACCAGTAATACTACACTCCTTCTCGGTGTGCATAGGTATTACAACTCCAAAGAAAGGATTTTATCTTATGGCAATTTCCAAAGATAAAAAACAAGCTTTGGTGGCTGAAATGAGCGAGCTTCTCGCAGAGGCAAAGGGCACTGCCGTTGCGACCTACCAAGGGACAAGTGTGGCAGATCTGCAAGCGTTGCGCCGCGAGGCTCGCGAAGCTGGTGTTGTCATTAAGGTGGTGAAGAACCGTCTCGTGCGTGTTGCCTTTGCGCAGCATGACACCTACAAAGATACCGACACTTCGGCTCTGGCTGGGCAATTGCTTTATGCAATCTCGCCAGATGACGAGGTGATGGCAGCGAAGGTGTTGCACGAGTTTGCTAAGACACATCCAACAGTTCAGTTGGTTGCTGGCTTTAGTGGCGAAGGTGAAGCTCTCAACACAGCCGATGTCACTGCACTGGCTGGCTTGCCAAGCAAGAACCAGCTGGTAGCCGAAGTGGTGGCACAGCTGCTCTCGCCAGTACACGACACTACCAACGCACTTTCGGGCAACCTTCATGCGTTGCTCGATGGCATCGAAGACGCCAAAGCAGCTGCGTAATCAAGCGCAGCATTGTACTAACGTTTGCACTAGGCAGACAATAACTCGTGCGATAACTCTACCGCACATCATTGAAAGGAATCCATCATGGCAGATGTGAAAAAACTGGCCGAAGAACTGGTTGCTTTGACCGTTCTGGAAGTCAACGAACTCAAAAATGTCCTCAAGGACGAATACGGCATTGAGCCAGCCGCTGCTGCAGTTGCTGTCGCTGGTCCAGCCGCCGACGCTGGTGCTGCTGAAGACGAGCAGACCGAATTCACCGTCACCCTCAAAGAAGTTGGTGGCCAAAAGGTTGCTGTCATCAAGGCTGTTAAGGAACTCACTGGCCTTGGCCTAGGTGAGGCAAAAGCTTTGGTCGACAACGCACCAAGCCCAATCAAAGAAAAGGTCAGCAAAGACGACGCTGAAGCTGCCAAGAAGACCTTGGAAGAGGCTGGCGCTACCGTCGAACTGGCGTAATCACCCTACCGACCGCATTGATACCATCAGCACACCCGCTTGGGTGTGTTTTTGGTTAGGGTTTAGAATGGAATCAGTACAAAAGGATTAGAACTGAAAACGCAGTGTATGATAGCTAAATTTACAAAAATTTGACAAGTCCTCTGTGTATTGATATATATATTAACCTTTTGCGACCGCAGAGGGTTTGTACCTCCGAGGAAGAGAGAATATCATGAGTATCATGACTATCACTGCCATCATTCTAGTAGTTGTCGGTCCATTGCCGTAGTATTTTTTGCTGGTCATTACCAGCAGGGAGTTGCGATGGAAGGCGCTAGATAAAGACAGAGCGATTATACGTCTCTGTCAGGTAGTCTTTTTTGGCTACACAATTGAGATGATAGGTCTCATCGCTACTGTGTGCTATAACTTGCATATTAGTATCGCCGGGACGATCTGTTGGTCAATCGTTGGATTACTGGGAATTACTCTCTCTCATGTAGCAATATTCTACAACGTTCACATCGACCAGTTGCTCAAGAAAACCGTCTGCAGCTATGATAAAATCCACTGTTTCCCGTCAGAGATTAGTAGCCGATAACGAAAGGAGGTGCCCACGCACAGCAATCTGTTGAGCTCACTGCTCCGGATTGCTGTGCGTCACTCTAGGATGAGTGGCGCTCTAAGCATCGTACCATTTTTACAACGAACTACTGGCTACCCCTGTTATCGCTGTGGATAACCACCAAATGCCTTGACAAGGCCCCACCCCATCGCTATATAATGGATTGATAACTAAGAAAACAGACAAGGAATTGCGAGAAAATATGTCTGAACTACCAGAGAAACAGGTGAAGCGATTACGATCGCTGATTCAAGAGGCAGAGACAAACCTGGCCGCTGCAAAGGAATTATTGATGAGTATTATTGGCGACGATGGCGAAGTCGTCGTGCCAAGCAATAGTCGTGAAGAAGTGTCAGGCAAGATAGTCGAAGGAATCTTTGACGGGCAGGTAATGGTCGATGCTGATGGCAAGAATTATCCCGTGCCAGCCAATTATGCTAGCAAGTCTAAACTTGTTGAGGGCGACAAACTCAAGCTGACAATTGCCGACGATGGCGGCTTTATCTACAAGCAGATCAAGCGAGTAGAGCGCAAGCAGATTATCGGCACGCTCACCCAACACGATGGTGCATACTACGTCGAAGCACAGGGAAGAGAATACCGGATCCTGCTGGCAAGCGTGACATTCTTCCGGATTGAGATTGGTCATCAGGTCACTGTCATCATCCCCGAGGATAAACCCGACGCAACGTGGGCAGCAGTAGAAGCACCATTATAAAGTTACAGCTATCAACAGCTTATATAACAGGGAGCCGGGAACCCTCTTGCTTGTGCTTGGAGCTTTTTGATTCTATTGATTTATTTGCGATTACTCCTTCTCTATTTCGATCGCATCTCCATCCATTCTGCGGTATAATATAGCAAATGAGCAGAGCACTATATCGGACGTATCGGAGTCGGTCGCTGGATGAGATTGTGGGGCAGTCGCATATCACACGGATTTTGCAGCGGGCAATTGCTTGTGGGCATATTGCTCATGCCTATCTCTTGACGGGGCCACGTGGGGTGGGTAAGACATCGATCGCGCGCATCTTGGCGCATGAGATCAACGGCCTGCCATACACCGACGAGTCGACCCATCTCGACATCATCGAGATCGACGCAGCAAGTAATAACTCGGTGGAGGATATCCGTGATTTGCGCGACAAGGTGCAAATTGCACCAACCAGCAGTCCAAAAAAGATCTACATCATTGATGAAGTTCATATGCTCAGCAAGTCGGCCTTTAACGCCTTGCTCAAGACGCTAGAAGAGCCACCCGAGCATGTCGTCTTCATTCTTGCGACCACCGACGCCGACAAGCTCCCCGCGACGATCCTCAGCCGGGTGCAACGCTTCAATTTCCGAGCCATTAGCCCGCGTGATGCAGCCAAGCATTTGGCGTTTATTGCTGAGCAAGAGAATATTGCCATTACACCCGATGCGCTCGAGCTGATTGCGGAGCAAGGGAAGGGAAGCTTCCGCGACAGCATTAGTTTGCTCGACCAACTGCGCTCACTGAGCGATGAGACAATCGACCGCGCGATGGTCGCAGAAGTGCTGGGCCTTGCACAGGATGAGTTAGTAGAGGGGCTGCTGGTGGCTTATGCTGCGGCAGATATTGGCCGCGCTGCCCAACTGATCGATGAGGCTGAGGCGGCCGGCACACCAGCCGAGCTTCTTGCCGAGCAGCTGCTTGGCATCGCTCGCCAGCGTGTTGTAGAGGATGTAGCACTGTTGCCATTACTCGATAAACTACTGGCTGTACCGCGAGCCGGTTGGCCGCGCATTGCACTGCTTACTGCTCTTGCAAGCCGAGCTACGTCACCAGCCACAGCACCTCATCGCCAGCCATCACCCACTACTGTCAGCGAGCCAGTTGCGCCATATACACGCTCACCAGCTCCATCATCGCAAGCACCTCCTGCAGCTCCTTCTTCAGATCCTCCTCGTCAGGAGACAAATGGTGCAGCGGCATCATCGGCTGGTCAGTCTGGTGCTCCAAGTGCTCCCGCTGCTGATAATACACCGGCCGAGCAACCAAGCGTTTCCGCAGCAAACGATGAAACACCCGCAGCAAGCCCAGACCCAGTCGACTTCCCATGGGAGCAATTTCTTGATGCAGTAGGGGCAGTCGGCGCGCGCACGTACCTCGCCAAGGCAGGGCATGTGTATGACGGCCAGATACTAACAATCTACGCTGGCAAAAAATTCGCCAAAATGCAGATCGATCGCGCCCTCCCCACACTCAGCGCAGCACTGCACCGCCTTGGCATTACTGCAGAGATTGCCATCTTAGCTACCAGTAAGCCGCCCAAAGATCGCCAAAAAGCTGCCATTCTTGCTATGATGGGGGGAGGAGAAGAGATTACCATCAATGGCTGACCAATCACCCCAACCAAAAGGCAAAGTACCACCGCAAAGTCTCGATGCTGAGATGAGTTTGCTTGGTGCGGTACTTATCGACGAAGAAGTCTTGGCCGATGCCAGCGAGCATGTCGGCGCAGAAGACTTTTATGACAAGCGCCACGCGACGATCTTTGGGGCGATGATGCGCCTCTACGAGCGGCACAAGCCAGTCGACCTCCTTACCCTGACCGATGAATTACAAAAAAAAGACCAGCTTGCCGAGGTAGGCGGCTCGGCCTATCTGACCGAGCTTACCAACTACGTCCCTACTGCAGCCCACGCCAGTAGCTATGCCGAGATCGTCGCCCAAAAAGCAGTGCGGCGACGGCTCATTAAAGCCAGTGCCGACATCAGCCAGCTTGGCTTCGACGAAAATACTACCACCCAAGAGCTGCTCGAAAAGGCCGAGGCAGAGCTCTTTAGCGTGTCTGACCAATCGCTCAAACAAGACCTCGTTAGCCTGGAGAGTATTCTCACCGATAGCTTCGACCGTATTGAAGAGCTGCACCGCAACAAAGGGCAGCTGCGTGGCATTCGCACGGGCTACCGCGACCTCGACACCATGACGGCTGGCCTGCAGCGCTCCGACCTCATTATCATTGCAGCTCGCCCCGCCATGGGTAAGACGACACTGGTGACGAACCTTGCGTATAACGTCGCGACAATCGAGAAAAAACCCGTCCTCTTCTTTTCACTTGAGATGAGTAAGGAGCAGCTCACCGACCGCATGCTGGCTGATGCCAGTGGCGTGGATAGCTGGAATATCCGCACTGGTAACCTCAGTGATGATGACTGGGCCAAGCTCTCTGAGGCAATGGGTGAGATGGCCGAAGCGCCAATCTTCATCGATGACACGCCAGGCCTCAGCGTCCTCGAGATGCGTACTAAGGCACGGCGCGCCATGCACGACCAGCAGCTTGGGCTGGTGATCGTTGACTACCTGCAGCTGATGCAGGCCAATGGCAACCACAATGGTAACCGCGTCCAAGAGGTGAGCGAAATATCGCGCGGGCTCAAGCTGATTGCCCGCGAGCTCAATGTACCGGTCATTGCTCTGAGCCAGCTAAGCCGCTCGGTGGAGTCACGCACCCCGCCAGTGCCGCAATTGGCCGACCTGCGTGAATCGGGCTCGATTGAGCAAGACGCCGATATCGTCTCCTTTATTTACCGGCCAGGCTACTACGAGCCAGACAATCCTGAGTTCCAAAATATTACCGATCTCATCATCGCTAAGCACCGCAATGGCCCAGTGGGCAAAATCCAACTCTACTTCCACCCCGAGCGGCTGCGCTTTATGAGCCTCGACAAGCGTCATGATTGATGCTATGCTATAGTTTAATGAGCATAGGAGAACCGTCCCAATGGCAGCCCACACGACATCATCACGCGCACAACCCACCAAAGAGCAATTTTCACCCTCACCATCCGGTCCACTACTGGTCCGCTGTGCAATGATTTGTGGAGCACTTGGCCTCCTTGGCACTGCTGGGTGGCTGATCTATCTTGGCTGGATGTTCGCAGTTTTTCTCTTCACATCATATTTTTTGTTACATATTAGCCTGATAACTCTTTTCTGGTGGCTGAGTGTTACGCTTATTATCGAAGGGGTTGCAATTGTTCGTACATACGCCGGCCGTGGTAACCAGCGCTATCGCGAAGAGGGATTTTGGCTCGCCTTGGCACTGTTCTTTCCATTACTGATAGCGGGTGAGGTGGTCTATAATGCTTTGTCTGCGCAGCAAATTCATGTGTTTTCGTCGAGCCCACAGTTGTGTTTCTTCGGCATTATAGTAACTACTCTGAGTGCTGTGTGTATGTGGTATTCGATGGGATACTCAGCACTAATACACAGCAAAGCTGCGCGAAAAAGACTTCTAGGTTTTTAGACGTACCACATTAGCAATTATTGCACATATATAGCAAGGAGAATACTATGACGGCTCAAACACAAACCACCCCAGTGCAAGCGATCCAGCTCAAGCATCCTCCACTGGGGCAGCCCAGAATCATCGAGCGCCTACGCTTCATGAGCCTCGACAGGCGGCATAATTAATGCTATGCTTAGTTATGACACATAGGAGGACCGTTGCAATGACAGGCCACACCACATCATCACGCATACAATCTACTAAAGAATCACCCTCTTCCTCATCATCCTGCCCACCACTGATCCGCTGTGCGATGGTTGGTGGAGCACTCGGTCTCCTTGGCACTGCTGGGTGGCTCATCTATCTTGGCTGGGCAGTAGCAGTCTCTGCTATTGGGCCGTTTGCATTCTTGATTTGGATAGAATATGTCGTTGTAGGCTTATTCTGGATACTCGGGATTGTCCTCATTATCGAGGCAATTGCACTGATCCATACTTACACCCGTCGTTCGGGGCAGCGCTACCACAAGGAAGGGTTTGGGCTCGGCGTTACGCTGCTCTATCCACTGCTCGCAGGTGTCGAGATGGGATACAAAGCGCTCATACAGAGTCAATCACAGCAGGATATCATGGCATTTGCCAATCCTCTAGCGGTACTGATGGGTATTATCATGATCACACTCGGCGCAATATACCTGTGGTATCAGTTGGGACAATCGGCATCGATGAGACAAGCGAATAATGACAAGGCTATATCGCTCACATAACGCCTCTGTTTGTGGTCTCGCTATGATACTACTATCTACATTACGTTTAGTCCTCGAGAGGCAGAGGAAATGTATCCTTTGTGCAACCTTGCTATAATACAATCACAAGCAGCCTAGCGCAATAAAGGAGACATCTATGGCCACATCCCACACAACAACCGTTACAACTCAGACAATCCAAACCAAACAGCAGCGCAGAATCATTGAGCGCCTCGCTATAATTCTTGTCTGCTGTGGTATTACCCTTATCGGCGTCTTTTTCGCTTTTGTTGAAGCGATGGCTATTTACCGCGCGTCGACTGGCTTTGAGGGGACGCAGCCACAAGAGTATATCGCTATGTTCATCATGCTTGCCTATACGATTAATCTTACTAGTCAAGCTGTCTATGTCATTGTTCGCACTGTGCGTTCAGCGATTGCGCCGTACCGTCAGCAAGCAGCAGCGTTTGTGGCCATCCTTGGTTATTTTGTTGCCCTAGCCGCTGCATATCTCCATCACCACTATGTTGTTCAAGATGGATTCGGCCCACACACCTTCCTCCAGACGACGGCTGGTACTGCTCTTGGCCTGGCTATCTCTGGTCTTGGCTCGCTCTATCTGTGGTATGTGCTACTGCGAACGCGCAAAGGGCAGGTGGTTCGCTCTTGAGCACCCCCGCAAACTCGGGTATAATAGGGCAATATGGCAAAGCAAGTTGTCGACTATCATTTGTACCGCTGGCGGTATGGCCTCGGTTATGGCTTTGTGGTGGTAGCAATTATTGCGGCAGTTGTGCTGGCTGGGTTGTTTATCCCCGGTGAGCTGCGGCAGGGCGAGCTCGATGCCGCGCTGCAAAGCAGCCAATTATCCTTCCAGAATCTTACTCCTGCTATGGTTATCAATGCACCATACCATGGCCTGCAAAAATTAAGCTTTGCAGTGCTCGGCGTCACACCACTGTCGATTAAGCTGCCATCTATGGTAATCGCCCTGATGACAGCGCTTGGGCTGCTCCTTCTATTTCGCTCCTGGTTTTCCCGGAACATTGCGCTTATTACAACGATCCTCGTGACGATGACAGCGCAATTTCTTTTCTTGGCGCAAGATGGCACGCCAGCTATACTTTTTAGCTGCCTCACTGTGTGGCTGCTCTATGCTGCAACGCGCGCCATTCGGACGAAGAAGTTTCTCTCCACTCTCTGGAAAGTGACGGCCTGTGTACTCGCGGCACTCCTGCTGTATGCGCCACTTGGTATCTATGTCGTTATTGCGCTTGGGATTTTGGGGGTGTCTCATCCACACGCTCGTTATACAATTCTGCGCGTGCAGCGCAGCCGCCTTGCTCTAGCAGCCGTCATTGGTCTCGTGGCGATGCTGCCACTTATCTACGCAAGCATAACCAACCATGATGTACTCAAGCAGCTCTTTGGCTTGCCGCTCGAATCGATCAATGTGGGGGCAAATCTTCGCCACCTTGGCACGACGCTCTTTGGGCTCTTTACGTCAAACAAATCGTACCTCGTGCAGCCATTATACTCAGTCGGTATGATATTGATTATGCTAATTGGCCTCGCCTCGCTCCTGAGCCACTACTACACAGCACGCAGCTATGCAGCGCTTCTAGTCGGCTTGCCGCTCCTAGGTGTAGTGATTAGTAATCCACAGCTGGTGACCTCACTCTTTCCGGTGGTAGCGATCATCATCGCGTTTGGCGTGGCGTGGCTGATTAACCACTGGTATAAGATGTTTCCACGCAATCCCTACGCTCGGGTGGCTGGGCTGCTACCTATGGCTCTCTTGATTGGTGGACTCACCCTTACTGGTATCGGGCGCTATGCCGAGACCTATCGCTACAACCCAGAGGTTCTTGCCCACTACTCCAGCGACGTCAAACTTCTCAACGACCAACTCCAGGGTGACAATGTGCGCGTCGATCGCCCTATGACGCTTGCCGTGGCTGAGACGGAGCGACCAATATACGAGATGATTGCCCGCTATAACGACCGACTGCGCGTTGTTACCACTGTGCCTGAGCAGCAAACCGTCTTTACCGCAACGCGTGCCTACCGCCAGCAACATCGCGACCTCACGCGCCCAGCACATATTATCACCAATGCACGTGCACACGACAGCAACCGGTTTTATCAGTATGAGCCACTGTAGGTATCGTAGGGTGTTTGCCAGTAGACCGCTCACCCTGATTTAGAAAGTTTATTATTATTTCATCTGCATTGCTTGATACAGCTGCACCCATTGCTTGGGCTGGAGCTCTGACGGCTTACGTTCAGAGTTGATGCCAAGCTGGGCGCGCGGCAGGGCAGCGAAGCGCCGCGGCTCGGCGTAGTGCTGCGCCACAAACTGGCTGTACGCTGCCTGCTGATTGCGGGGCAGCCAGGGCTCAGTGCGCGGCAAGAGCTCGAGCAGTACCGTATCGACTGCGGGTGGCGGCGTGAAGTCTGTCCGGCGCAAGCGGTAGCGGATCCGCGCTTGCCACCACGGTGCCAGCTGAGCGCCCAGTGCCGCCGTGAAGTGGCGGTCGCTCGGCACAAGCTTGTACGCAAATTGGCGCTGGACGATGAGATAGATCGCCTGTGGTGGAGTAGAAGCAGTGGTGAGCATCCGCACGATATCGGCACTGAGTGCAAAGGGGATATTGGCAAATACTTTATATGGCTCAGTAGGGAGGGTAAGCTGGCGGATATCGGCCGCGATGATGCGGACATGTGGCACGGCTGCAGTATGCCTACGCAGAGCATCAAGCGCACGCGGCTCATTCTCGACCGCTACCACCTGCTGACAGCGCCGCGCTAAGGCGCTCGTAATGACGCCGCTACCCGCTCCGAGGTCATAAACCGTATCGCGCCGGCGGATGGTACTATGACCCAGTAAGATAGCCGCCACGCGGGGGCTACGCAAAAAATGTTGGCCATGGCTAGCAACGCGTCGTTTCATACTGCTAGTGTAACAGACCAACCTATGTGTCGTAAACGCGCATAATCTCGCCTCGGCCTATTCCGTCAGCAAGCACAAGCGTGTATACTAGAAGCAATGGATACGAATGGTGGGATGACGATGCGCTACCGGCAAGCGGCCTATTATACTGTGCTAGCACAGCGTGTACTCTGGCGCACCCCGCCAGCTGGACAGCCATTGCAAACAAGCGATATAAAGCAGCTTTACTCGGATGAGCTCCGGGTAGCGCTTGCGGCGGACTTTGCGCTGAGTTTTAGCTTGGCTCAGATTGCGGAGTATGATCAATCAGATGGCACAGCACCGCTCATTATTACCGATCGTGAGCGATGGGCGGCAGCACACGCTCATGCGCTCGTCTATGATATGTTACAACCTGACTGCGATATTGCTCGCTCACAAGCGGGGATTGATGCACTCTGCACGTTAACACACGACCCGCAAACTTCATTGTCTGACGCAATACACCTCTGTGACGCTCGTCTTGGTGGTGCACTCGCTCAGACAAGCGGCAGGGTACTTGGCCAGCCAGAGCAAACAATCTACTGTTTGATCGATAGCGCGGTCGCCCAAGACGATACCCCATGGCACCTGGCGAAGCTCCTCAACCCAGCGACTGACGGCACGATTATCCCGATCATTCAGCTACGACCCAGGACACTGCTCGCCACGCTTTCCACCTACGAGCTGCTTGCGCTTTTTATTGGCTATGGGTATGAGCCACGAATCGTTGACTGCACCACAGCTGACCCGCGCCAGCCAGATGCAGACTACACTGCTGCGCTCGCGTGGGCAACTGAGCGCACTGCTGCTTTGCGCCAGCCAGTCCAGCCACGCCCACACAAAGCCCGTCGACCACTGTTGCTTGTGCGTACTCCAGAACAGCTTGAGACGTTACTAGATGATGACGAAGCACAAGAGGACTCGCTCGATGATAGTAGCGATGTTCAGCCATCAAGCATTGCCCGGGCACAGGCAGCGCTTGCTCACCGCAAAACAGATGGTGCTGACTCAAGCCGAGCAGGCACGCAGGCATGGCTTGCTCAGGTGTTTGCGTGGTGTGAGCCAGAGAACCTGTTTGACGCAGCAGGCAATCTCACGTTTGCCGAGACGAAGGCCCTGCCGCACACGGCTGCAGCTCACGCTGATAATGACTCCTCCTTAGGTACAGCTCAGCTCACCGCTACACAGCCCGCCCTGTCGGCCACGCAACTACGCCGGCCAGCCATTGAGCCTTATGCGGTCGTCGCAACGCCACCTGGCACGCAGCGCAGCAATACGCTTTCTCGTGTTGGTTCGTACCTGGCCGATCTTACCAAAGATGCGGCGCCAGATAGCTTCCGGCTTTTTATAAGTCCGTCGCTGCAGAGTGGTACGCTCGCTCAGCGCTTTGCATCACACCCACGAGCCTGGCAGTGGGGCAACCAGCCCAGTGCAGCGCCACATGCACCAGATGGCCATACAATGAGCTACCCAGCAGCAGGTGCGCTACGCGGTATGCAGCTTGGTTATCTGGAGCAGGGGAGGCAAAGCGTCTTCGTTGGAGCGTCTCTGCATGAGGACATGAGCGCAGCAAGTCGCTCGTATAGCGCAGCTCTATCGAGCCAGCCACGCGGCGTATCGCTACCGAGCCTCAACACCATCCTCTCGCACCAGAGTGCCGAGCAGATAACCAATGCGCTTGATCAGCGAGACGCCCCCACAACGGTCTACTTCCCAGCCGATAGCAACTGCGCGGTGGTGACGCTCGATATGATGCTATCGAGCACGCAGGCGATCAATGTATTGCATGCCAGCGATACCACGCAGCCTACCTGGCTCACTACTAAAGCGGCTCGAGCTCAGATGCACGCAGGGCTTGCTACGTGGAACTTCGCCAGCCACACCAGCCCAGATATTGTACTTGCCGCATGTGGTGACGTCGCTACCACAGAGGTACTAGCCGCTATTGAGCTCATCACGCATTCTTGTCCGGCTGCCCGGGTGCGCTGTGTCAATATCTCGAGCCTCACACCGCGTGGCTTTGGTACGCTCGCTCAACCTGTCTCGCGCCGAACGCTTGCGCGCACGGTAACGACAACCAAGCCGGTGATTATCGCCTACCCGGGCGAAGAACGCTCTCTCGCGGCAACGCTCTTTGCTTATGGGGTCGATGGTCGGCAGTTTGATATCCACAGCTTCGGCCTGGCGCCTCGCAGCGACACGCTCATGACGAGCCTCATTAACCAGCAGGCTAGCCGCTATGATCTTGCTATTGCCGCCGCAACATGCCTTAGCGCAACAGGCGTTATCTCTCCAGACGAGGCTCAGCGCCTCGCGGGGCATTGCCACACAGCGATTGAGCAGTGCCTCGCCCACGCACGCGAACACCACACCGACCACCCGATGGTCACCACCTGGCAGTGGCAGCAAGGGCAATAGAGAAGCCCCGTGCACTACTCATCGATACCGCCATCACCTCGCGACACATGGTATACTAGACTATAATGAGAAAACCAACATTCGCAACAATCCAGCTCGAAAAGATCGTTGGTGGTGGGCAAGCCCTTGGCACGCTTGATGATGGCCGCAAAGCCTTTGTCTGGGGTGGGTTACCGGGCGAGACCGTCACTATCCGCATCACCAAGAAGAAGTCACACTTCGTCGAAGGAGTGGTGACTGAGGTGCTGACTGCTTCGCCCGAGCGTATCGCGCCGTGCGACCCTGAGAGTTACCTCAGCACCAGCCCATGGCAAATTATGCCGCTGGTGAGCGAACAGCATTACAAGGCAGCGCTGATCGAGGAGGCCTTTGAGCTGCACGATATTGTCTTGCCAGAGCCAATTGACGTTTTTTGCGATGATATACCCTATGGCTATCGCAATAAAGTTGAGCTCAGTTGGTATAGCGACAGTGCGCTAGACGGCACCGAGACGCTCGACCTCGCGTTCTTTCGACGGGGAAGCAAGGGTAAAATTGTCGTTGACGGGACGAGCTTAGCTCGGCCAGAGATCAACCAACTCGCCCGCCAGGTGCGCGACCTGCTGCGCACCAAGCAGGTGACGGCGCGCCAGCTCAAGACGCTCATCATCCGCTGCAACCAAGCGGGCAACTGTGTGTGGCAGCTTTATACCAAAGACCGCCTGAGAGATGTTATGAGTCCAGACGAAGCCACCGCTTTATCAGCCCAGGGCGGCGAGATTATCTACTCCGACCCCCGTTCGCCGGCTAGTCGGATCACTGAGCGCTTGGCATGCTTTGGCGATCCTGTCTTGCAAGATACCATTCTTGGCGTGCCATTTCGCTACGCCACCGAAGGGTTCTTCCAGGTTAATCTGCCGGTCTACGAGCAAGCACTGCGTGATATGCAGCGGTTCGTCCAGGTGCAGGATGACAACACGCCTCAGCCTACGCTCGACCTCTATGCCGGGGTAGGGACGATTGGCCTGACGATTGGCAGTGATAACGTCACGCTAGTAGAGATCAACGCTGATGCGGTGCGTGAGATGCAGCGTAATATCCAGCAGCTAGGTCGCACGAGCCAGGCCAAGGCCGTTCTCGCACCCAGTGAGCAAGCGCTGGAATATATTACTCGTGATGCGCTCATTATTCTCGATCCACCACGCGCTGGCCTTCATGCTGATATTATTACCAAGCTCCTCACCGCCCAGCCACAGCGCATCCTCTACCTTAGTTGCAACCCTG
Organism: uncultured Candidatus Saccharibacteria bacterium; assembly: GCA_963528475.1. Taxonomy (GTDB): domain Bacteria; phylum Patescibacteriota; class Saccharimonadia; order Saccharimonadales; family Saccharimonadaceae; genus Saccharimonas. The sequence continues at coordinate 21,574 of CAURVP010000007.1, forward strand.
TCACTCAAGCACGCGACGTGGCACTTCTTGCTACGCACTATGGCATTGCCTATCACCGAGGCTACAACTTTTTCCCTCGCACGCCGCACAGTGAGCATTTGGTGGTGCTTGACCGGCTTACGTAGTAGCTTTTATCGCTATTGTGAAAAGCGACTCTTCATGATTTAGACATTGAGAAAGGAAATGCAAAAATGGGCGCACTCATGATACAAATGCAAGTTATCTATACAGCTCTTATGGCTGGGATGATGCTTATGTATACTATTACTTTAGGACGCTATTTTGATTATATTTTAAAACACAAGATACCTGGCGCATCTCAGAATTGGGCACTGTTTCGTAATAATACTCGGGTGCAGATCCACCACACAGCTGTATTAGTTGGCCACGCAATAGTGTCGATAGTTTCTCTCGCTACCAACCATACGAGAGGGCCGGCTCCACTCGCGGTTGCAGCGGCTGTTCCGTTTCTCATGCTTGCCACTCATGCGGTAACTGGCTTTGCCAAGGCAGAATTTTTTATTAATGGCGGGCAGCGATTAGACAATGAGAAAACAGTAAAAACATATCTTGCATGGAATATGCCACTCCATATCGCATACACTCTCCTCTATGCTGTATCGGCCGCTCTTTTGCTTACATTGTTATAGGTCTCAATCGCCAAGGATCACGAGGAAATGAGAGAATATTTATCTTAGTTGTACATAGCCGGGTAATGAGGCTATAATAAGTTTTATGCGGCGCTCTACCCGAAGAAAGATTATTATCATTGGGGTTCTCCTTATGACGTACAGTGCTATTACGTACGGCCTTCCTTATCTACTTTTGGATGCACCGTTCGCACGGGTTAATGCAACTGAGACGCTTAAGCAGCGATTTTCTCGCGAGTATACACAATCGCTCGATGTCAAATATAGCAAAGGGTCGCCTCAGCTCAGCCGCGAAAGCCCAAGTGGCACAGTGCTTGGCTACGTCACAGACACGAAGACACGCCAAAAGCTGCTCCAGGCTCAGCCCTTTGCCGATTGCTCTGGTGGCTGCTCGTCGTGGCAGCCGTATAGTGAGTATGGCAAAACATCGCCACTGCTTAGTATCGAGCAAAATCTACCGCCCGACTCACGCAACATTCTTCGCACGGCAAGAGGAGAGGGAGGTCAGTGTGTTGCTCGCTACCGCCCGAAGTCGCACGGTGATATATTCTGCTTGTCGCCTTCGACAGGGGCGTTTGCGTATAGGTATGATGGTGCATCGTAGGGGTGCGGCATTCTAATCTCGATCGACTCCCGCCTCACTCTCCACACCTACTTCATCGCCATCGTCCATCTCAGCGTCAGAGAGAGCGTATTGGGCGCTGTCGACACTCTCGGTTGCGACTGTCTGATTAACTATATCCGACTCATTGCCAAAAAGAAAATCGGGGCCAAGCTCCCCGTTGTCTTCCTCGCTGGCTACATCCTCTCTGGCAATGGCTGCGGCGTGGGAGGGGTGCGAGAAGGAGCGCGTGCATGTCGCTGTCGGTACGTACCAGGCGCACAGTAGGCGATAGCGACAACGGTCACGATGCCGGCAACGTAGATCGCGCTGATGATGAGAATGAGGGCGTACATCCGGTCAGCTCGTTTCATGGTTTGGGCGGTGTGGTTAGCAGTGGTTCATGAGGAATATGATGTTGATACACACGAAGATGAAAATCAGTCAGCTACATGCTAATATCCTTTGCCTTTGTATCTCCGATAGTCTTGCGGCTTTCAAGAACAATATCACCTGCGAGTATGCGTACTTCGTACACTATCAGTGTCAGGTAATCAGCTGTTTTATCTTGTTCTGCAGTATTTCTTACCTGCTCTTAGATTTACCAAATAGTACTACATCAACTACACCCATCTATCCTTTTAGTAGTCGAGGATGCATTACATTTAAGTAAATCAAATATGATAGCCTATGTGCGATACCGCAAGTTGTCATTATTTATTCAAGGAAACCAGTCTTCAACAAAAAAGCAACCGAAAGGTGGTTGAATCCTTTGCCTCTTCTGCCTATTATTAATACATACTTGATTTGCAATATTTTTAATAATGATGAGGTATATATGAGATTTTGCGATAACCTACAGCACTTACGCACGACGCACAACATGACTCAGGAGCAACTGGCAATGCTTCTCGGCGTCAGCAGGCAAGCTGTTTCTAAGTGGGAATCAGTACATGCCTACCCTGAAATGGATAAATTACTCATGATTTGCACCTTGTTTGATTGTCAACTTGACGATCTTGTGAGAGGAGATCTGACCCGTCACCATATCAATAAGGCTATGCGTATCCCTCAAGGACAGATGCCACAGGATATTACAGACTATGATAAGGCTATGCGTACTTACGCGTTGAGGTTGCCAATAGGAATTTCAATTATGCTTTTTGGCGCATCTCTAACAATTTTGTGGCTTGTTCTTTCTGCGGTATTAGAAAATAAACTTTCAGACTATACTGCTGTGGTATTGTGTGTTGGAACGATGGTAGGAATTGCCTTTATTGCATCAGCAGTATATACCCGCAATGGATTCCAAAAGGCACACCCGTTTGTTGAAGATTTTTACACTGCAAAACAAAGAGACAAGGCAAGGACAGCAATGTCTCACGCAGTTATTCTTGGATTTATCTTGGTAGTTACTGGTGTACTGACTACTATTTTTCTTCATCACTTTACGCTATTAGCATGGGCGGTATTCTTGTCTTTTCTTGCTGTTTCTGTCTTTTACGTTTTGCACAGATATTTCCTGTGGCGACGAATGGACATAGAAAAATACAACCAAAAATCTTTTAGTTTAATGACAGAGCAAGAAATTAACGCACTTGATGACATTGAGTTACAGAAAGTTGCTCGCAAAGCAAAATACAAACGCAATGTTTGCATGATCATCATGTATCTGGCAACTATTATCAGTTTATGTCTTTTATTTATTCCTCAATTCGGCGCCTATCGGTGGTTTTGGCTAGCTTGGGTAGTTGGTGGTATTTTATGCGCAGCAACAAATTTATACATTGATATAAGGAGAGAAAAGTAATGGAAGCAATCATTGCACAGAATATAACCAAGTCTTTCTGTAGTGGCCAGGGAAGCAAAACAAGAATAACAAAGGTACTAAAAGGAATCAGTATTACTATTAATCTAGGTGAAATGGTTAGTATTGTTGGGTCGAGTGGATCAGGCAAATCAACCTTATTGTATCTCTGGTCTGGAGGCTGCCGACAGTGGTTCTATCAAGATAATGGGTAAGCAACTCGTGCATACAGACCGAAATTCACTTTTTAGAATCCGAAGAGACCACATAGGCTTTATCTTTCAATCCTACAATCTTATTCCTTCACTAAATGTATTTGAAAATGTATCTCTCCCGGCACGCTTGGCAGGGCATACCATAAACACACAGCAAATAAATGATGTCTTAGCAAGTATTGGGCTTGGTGGTCGAGGAAAAGATCGCCCAACCGATATGTCTGGAGGAGAACAGCAGCGCGTAGCTATCGCAAGAACACTAGCAGATAGCTCTGACATTATTTTTGCCGATGAACCTACTGGAGCACTTGATACAGAAAACGGAAGAGAAGTATTGAGGATGCTAAGAAATATAGGTAGCAACTCTAAGAGAACCGTGGTAATGGTCACTCATAATCTAGAAGCTGCTGCCCTTGCCGATCGTGTTCTAGTATTAAAGGATGGTGTAATTATTCGAGAGCTCACTTCTTGTACAGCTGCGCAAATTTTGACAGCGATGGAGAGTTAAAATGTTGAGACTTATATTTTCTGATTTGAGAGCTAATAAAGCAACATGGCTCGGTGCGTTTTTTGTCGCAATAGCTTGTGGATACATCGGAGGCTGGGTAATTTCCATTCTCGGAACTGCTCAGTTCTATGTCGGTGCTGTGTATAAAAATATTAACCAAGCAGGAACAATACTATTTCTATTTTCTATTGTTGCAGGACTCGCTGTGATCTCTGCAGTGGCTAAGCTTACAGTAGATGCACAAAGAAAATCTTACGCCCTATGGCAGTTAGTAAACGTTAGTCCCCGCAAGGTTATTGTGGTTGTTCTTGCTCAGCTGTTTGTTGTTGCCATTTTAGGGGCAATATGCGGGACATTATTATCAGGAATAAGCTTCGTTCCATTATTTCCTTTGGTATTTAGTGCAAGAAAGATCTTCGAAGAGGTCATACCACGAGTTGATCTATCTTCAATGCCTATAGTTTGGTTAGGGGTTGCATGCATTTTTCTGTTCGGAGGGCTCAAAGCAGCACGGACCGCAGGTCGTACCACTCCACTACAAGCCTTAACTTCCCAGCCATTAAAAAAGCTTGACATGACATGGATTCGGCTTTTGCTTTTTGCTGTTTTATTGACTATCACGGTTTGGTTTTCATATTCCATTATCGTAGATGGCCCAAATAACGGAATGGATCGGTCAATTTACCTACCGATTTTGCTTGTTGGGACACTTGTTCCTATCGCTCCTGTGCTTTTTTTACTTTTTATGAAGATATGGACATTGCTCGTTCCACAACGTTGTGTCGTGTGGTTCTTGGCAAGGCGTATGGCACTGTACAATTTTTCTCTTAGTACTTCCGTACAGACCCCTATTATGGTTGGGTTTGGTATGGTGGCTGGTATTTTAACCATTATCAACACGATGAAGCACTATGCTACGGATATCGGGATCACTAATTTTAATGGTCTTGATTTGACTTCAACTATTCTTGCTATGGGCGGGCCGGTTCTCCTTTCTGCAGTAGGAGCTGCAGCGAGCATTGGTATGACTGCACGTTCTCGGATCAGTGATGTGAAATTACTTGCAATCAGTGGCGCGAGTCCACGCACATTGATCCTGGCTGCTATTTGTGAAGCTTTTATTCATTCGGCAAACGCTACTTTTGTTGGTATTATCGCCGTTGCTGCTTCAAATTATATCGTATCCAAAGGGCTTATGGTGTCTCCTTTTGTGGATATAACGATCACCGATGGCTTGATAGTTTCCCTCCTCGGCTTTATTATGATTGCGATAACCGTCCTTACTCCTACATTGTTCGCTCTTTCGCGTAAGGATATCATTCAGGCATAGTACATTGACTATGTAAACTCCAGAAACAGAATTACTTCGATTGAACTTATTCGGTGCGGGACGCCACCGCAAAGCGCTGACCCACACGCCGAGCCCACCACCATTGCAGTATGGTTACTGGAATAATAATGGCAATGCTGGGCCAAAGCAGGAGTAGGTTTGGTGGGGTGAAATCGAAGAACTGGCGGAGCGGGATGATGCCAAAGCTCACCACTGTCACGAGCAATACCGCGAGCATGTAGAGCGTGCGGGCAAGATGAGCTCGCTTATCGAGCCGGACACCAAGCATACGGCCGGCCAAAAATACTAGATATACGCCGTAGAAGGTCGCTACTAGCACCGTCATCGTTGCCACCTCGCCAAGACGATCTGGGTAGAATGTGCGGCCAAGCCAATACACACTAGCCACCGCTACCCCTGTGAGCACCGCAATTGGTGCCACCGCCAGCAGGGTATCGTGCCAGAAGCGCCGCGGGTCAATCCGGTGCCGCGGTGAGGGTGGAAAGAGCGTCCACATAATGGTCGGCATCGTCACGAGGAAGATATTCATAAAGGTAAGATGGCGCGGCGCATATGGGTACATAATGCCGAGGGTGAGGGTAATGGCTAGCAGTACCACACCATAGATGATCTTATGGAAGAAGAGCACGCCGATAAGCTCAATGGCCTGCATGATGCGATTGCCTAGCTCCATTCCGAGGGGGAGTGACGTGAAGGAGTTGTTGAGCAGGATAATATCGGCAACACGCCGGCTGGCTGGTGCACCAGCATACATCGCGACGCCAAGGTCGGCTCGCTTGAGCGCTAAGGCATCATTAACACCATCGCCCACCATGCCAGTGAATCGCCCTTGGTCTGAGAAGTGAGCGATGAGCCGCTCCTTTTGCTCCGGCAAAACACGGGCAAAGATGGTATGTGTATCGGCTGCCTGGGCAAAGGCTGCATCATCGAGCTGGGCAAGCTCTGCCCCGGTGATGGCTGCCTCGGGCTGATCGATCCCCGCTGCCTTCGCGATGTAGCTGACCGTCCGCGGGTTGTCTCCACTGATAACGCGAATCGTCACTCCTTGGCCTTGCAAAAACCGCACCGTATCGACCACGCCATGGCGCAGACTATTGCGCAGGACGATTGCCCCCAGCGGCTGACCCGAGCCAGCGGCTAGCTGCTTGAGTGGTACACTACTGTCGGCAAAGCGGGCGAGCAGGAGGACACGCAGGCCATCATTTGCCCAGGCGTCGATCTGAGCTTGCTGGGCAGGCGAGAGCGGGGCAAGCCGCGCCACAAACTCCGGTGCGCCTAGCATCAGCGTCTGCACTGTGCCAGCAATCTCGGCCCGCACCCCCGCCATTTTCCGGCTCGATGAGAACGCCATCACCTCTTGGATGTGGGCCGCGGGAACCTGGTGCACGGCAAGAATTGCCTGGCCAGTCGCATTGCCACCACTGGTTTCGTGCGCAACCAGGGCAGCATAGTGGGCGAGTTGTTCATCACTGGTCGATGTGTCGAACGACGCAGCCTGCTCGAAGATAACATCATCACTTGTCAAGGTACCCGTCTTATCCACGCAGAGCACACCAAGTAGCGCCATTGCCTCAATCGCCGAGAGCTTTTGAGGTAAAACCTTAGCCTGAGCCAGGCGCAGCGAGCCAAAGGCAAGCAGGAGCGAACTCGCCAGGAGCAGCCCCTCCGGCACAACGGTGATCGCCGCGGTGATAATCGTCTTGAGAATACTCACAGCTTGCAACCCCGCAATATGGTAGCGCACGAAGATAAGCAGCGCTAACACCACTGCACCATAGGTGAGGACGGTAATGGCGCGCTGGATGGCGCGCTGGAGTGGCGTGGGCTGCGGTGCATACTGCTTGAGCACGGTGCTGATTGCACCGGCTTTGGTGGCACTACCAACCGCCGTCACACGCGCATGTGCTGTGCCTGCCACTACTGTTGTGGCGGCATAGATGGTATCACCGGGTGCTTTGTCTACCGCGGCAGATTCGCCCGTGAGCATGCTCTCGTTTACCTCCAGGCCTTTTGCGTCGAGCACGACACCATCGGCGGGTAGCTCATCGCCAGTGTGTAGCACGAGGGTGTCGCCCACCCGCAGTGCATCGTAGAGCACCTCGGTTACGGTACCATCGGCCTGGACAACGCGGGCACGCGGCGTGCTCATTAGCTCAAGCTTGCGCAGGGCGCGCTTAGCCCGAATCTCTTGCACCGCACCAATCAGCGAATTGACCATGATCACGAATGATATAAACCAGGCATCGCGATACTCCTGCACATAGACTAGCGCCATAGCAAGAAGCAAAATCGCCAGCACGATAGGCGAAGCAAAGTTGCGCCGGATGATGACCAGATAGTCCTTCATAATTTAGTTCATTCCCCCTCGATGATACTGACACTTCGCGGCAACCCGCCAACCACTGCGCGCGTCGCTGTCTGCTTGGTAGATGTGGCCGTCCTTCACCTCATCAACGAGAATGAGGGCTGGGTTGTATGGCGCAAGGGTGCGATAGTACATAATGTCGCGATCGGTGATGCGCCCAAATCCGGGAAATATTTCGCGAAACTTCTGCCGGCCAAATTCATCAAAATACGCTGGCTGGCCCCGTGGCGGGAAGAATGTCTCAGCGCGCAGGCCAATTCGCACAGCGATCTTCTTGACATCGCCAAGTAGAAGGCGCGATGGCCCATAGACCAAGCAATAGAGCTGGCCGTCTGTTGCAAAAAACACTGATGCCTTGGCAGCAAGCCCTGCGGCAATATTGCGCGCCACCACGCGATCGATCACCAGCTGCACGCCAAAGCGCGCGGCGAGCGCCTTTTGCACATATGCGACATCCATGTGGTTACCAAAGTCCATGATAGATATTATACCGGAATCTCGGCCAAGCCGCTAGAGCCGAGGCGGCGAGTGTGCGATAATGGAGACATGCCTGAACACGAATTTTCGACTCGATACACACACCTCAACAGCCAGCAGCGCGCCGCTGTCGATACGATTGATGGGCCACTGCTCGTTGTGGCTGGCCCTGGCACCGGCAAGACAGAGCTGCTCAGCATGCGCGCCGCCAACATCCTGCGCCAGACGGATGCGTTGCCTGAGAATATTCTCTGCCTTACCTTTACCGACAGTGGAGCAGCGGCGATGCGTCAGCGTCTGCGCAGCATCATTGGGGCAGATGCCTACCGCGTCGCTATCCATACCTTCCATAGCTTTGGTAGTGAGGCGATTAATCACCACCGAGAGTATTTCTACCATGGTGCATCACGTAAGCCTACCGATGAGCTTGGCAGCTACGAGATTTTGCGTGGTATCCTGAGCAAGCTCGATCATCATAACCCTCTCAGTAGCAAGCAGAATGGTGAGTTTACCTACCTGCAAGACATTAGCCGGAGCATTAGCCAGCTTAAGCAAGCTGGTCTGAGCAGTCAAGAGCTTCGGCAGGTTATTGATGCGGATGAGGCGCTCATAGCAGCCGTTGAGCCACGCCTCAGCGAGGTCTTTGCAGCTGGGCGGATAAGCAAACCAATGGCGGGCAAGCTTGCCCCACTGGCGGGCGAAACAGCTCAGCTACCATTGCCACCGTTGCCGCCCACCATTCCACCACTGGCTGATAGCTTCTCTCTCAGCCTGGCTCGAGCGATCGATGAGACGCTTGATAGCGGTAAAACCACACCGCTCACCGCCTGGCGCAACCACTGGTGCGAAAAGGACGCTACTGGTAGTTATGTCCTGAAAGATCGCAAGCGCCTCGGTAAGCTGCGCGCCCTGGCTGAGGTCTATGATGCATATCTCACCGAGCTGAGCGCAGCCGGCCTCTACGACTACGACGATATGATCCTCCAGCTCGCTCAGGCGCTCGATGCCCAGCCCGAGCTACGCGCCAACCTAGAGGAGCAGTACCAATACATCATGGTAGATGAATTCCAAGACACCAACCTCGCGCAGCTGCGCATCCTCTTTTCGCTAACGAGTAGCCCCGTCCACGAGGGTCGCCCCAACATTATGGCGGTGGGGGATGACGACCAAGCAATCTACAGCTTCCAGGGAGCAGATGTGAGTAACATCCACCGCTTCCGCAGCCATTACCGCGATGTGCAGCTGATCGTCTTGACGGATAACTACCGCTCGAGTCGCGCTATCCTCACGCCAGCCCGGGCTGTTATCACTCAGGGGGGCGACCGGTTAGAGACGGTGCTTCCCGAGCTTGATAAGACGCTCACCGCTCACCACCAGCCAACCCAGACTGCCGTCAGTCTGGCCGAGCTACCCACTAGCCTAGCCGAGCGCCAATGGCTGGCGCAGCAGATTCGCCAGCAGATCGACAGCGGCACACCGCCCGAGGAGATTGCCGTCTTGGCTCGGCGCCACCGCGAGCTGGTGGCACTAGTGCCGCACCTCCAGGCCGCAGGCATTGCCATCAACTACGAGCGGCGCGATAATATTCTCGACAACCCCGTTATCCAAGCACTTGAGCTACTCGCGCGGGTCATCGACGCCATAGCAGCGGGGGAGTTTCCCACTGCCGATAGCCTGCTGCCAGAGCTGATAGCACACCCGGCCTTTGGTTTTGCCAGCCAGGATATTTGGCAGCTCAGCCTCCAGGCGTGGCGCAATCGCCAAACGTGGGGTGAGACAATGATGGCAAGCCCCACCTTCCAACCCTTAATGGTGTGGCTCATCCATATGGCGTGGCAGGCGCAGCATCAGCCACTTGAGATGGTGCTCGATGATCTGCTTGGCATCCCGCAGCCCGCCGATAGCCAAAAGGCTCAGGCCGCCATAGCCAGTGCGATTACCGAATATATGGCGCAGCAGATGGCCCAATTCGACCAACCCATCAGCCTCTCCACCGAAGCAACTCCTGCAATGCCCACCATAAGCTACCGCTCACCACTGTACGATTATTATTTCTCGCGCGAAAGGCTTGCCGAGCAGCCCGATGCATACCTTGCCTGCCTTGAGGCCTTGCGCACGCTGCGCAGCCGCACACAGGAGCATCGTGGTGATGACGAGACACTCCGGCTTGCCGATATGCTCGACCTCCTCAGCTTGCACCGGCAGTTCAAGACACCCATCACCACCATCCGCCAGCGTACCGAGGCGCATACTGGCCGCATCAATCTTATGACGGCACACAAGGCCAAGGGGCTGGAGTTTGGCCATGTCTATATCATGGGCGCTGTCGATAGCACTTGGGGACGGCGTGTGCGCTCACCTGTGTCGCTCATCACCTACCCAGATAACCTCGCTATTGCCCCCGCCGGCAATACGTACGACGAGCGCCTCCGCCTCTTTTTTGTCGCCATGACGCGGGCGCGCAATCACCTGACTATCAGCTACAGCACCCAAGATGATACTGGTAAAGCAACACTACCGGCCAGCTTCCTCGACGGCGTCGACCTCACTGCAACTACTATCGACATGCCCAATGATGTGCCAAGCCTCACCACCCAGCTCACCACCGATTGGCAGTGCCGCCTTGCGCCAGTTGGCACGCCCGAGCCCGATTTGCAGCAGCTCCTCCAGCCTATGCTCGAGCAGTATAAGCTCTCTAGCACACACCTTACTGCCTTCTTAGATGTGTCGCGGGGTGGGCCAGCGGCCTTTCTCACTGGCTACCTGCTGCGCTTTCCGCAGGCACCGAGCCCGCATGCCATCTACGGCAATGCCATCCACCACGTACTGCAGCGTGCGCACACCCATCTTGCTGCCACTGGCAAGGTGCGACCGGCCGAAGATATCCTCGGCGACTTTGAGCAAGAGCTTAATCGCCAGCCACTGGGGCCAGAGGACTTCGCGTACTTTAGCCGCAAGGGGCTTGATTCACTGAGCGCCTTCTTGCAGGCCGAGGCGCACACCTTCCGCCCCGAGCAAAAGACCGAGCTCAGCTTTGCCGGCCAAGGAGTCGTGCTCGGTGATGCTCGCCTTACTGGCACGCTTGACCTTGTCGATATTGACCACACCGCCAATACTATCGCCGTTACAGACTACAAGACGGGCAAGCCCGCCCGCAGCTGGCAGGGCCGCACCGATGCCGAGAAAATTAAGCTGCACAAATACCGCCAGCAGCTGATGTTCTACGAGCTCCTCGTGCGCCACTCACGCGACTATGCTCGCTACGACTTTGCTGGAGCCACGCTGCAGTTCGTCGAGCCAGATAAGGATACAGACGCTATCCACCAGCTCAGTACCAGCTTTTCTCAGGCCGAGCTGGATGAGTTTGCCCAGCTCATTGCCGCCGTGTGGCGCTGCATTACCCAGCTCCAGCTGCCCGACACCAGCCACTACCCAGCCACCTACAAAGGTATCCTCGCCTTTGAGGAGAATCTGCTGCGGCGTATAGAAGAGCGAGAATAGCCGCTCGGGCGAGTGCTTGTGATGCAATAGACGATGTATTCGCATACACCCTTGCTGCAACGCGCTGCAGGAGAGAATGGAGTGGCTAATAGCTAAGCACATGGCATGAGCAAGCTCTTTTTGCTACCCTGGCCGAAACATTTTGGTGTAGTAATACGAGTGTTCTCAGCTATCGCACTGACGGGTGGGTTTTCTAGAGGCAATTATCTCTGCTTATTTTCATCTGATCCTTACAGCGGGAGCGTAAGACTGTCTGAGTGCAATAAATCTACGTCGTCTATCATTTGTTGCGAATAGTGCATAGAATGAAACAGAACGTAAGAACAAAACAAGAATCTCTGCAAGACATGCACATATTGATTGACAGGCTCGCTGTATATTGGTATATATAGTAACAGCTCAACTGAGTGAACCCTGTTTTTTCTGCCAGATGCAGAAAAACTCGAGACGCTCAGCACGAGAGCGTCCTTGAAACGGGGTTCACCGATGTCTTTGCCGAAGCTTCGGCGGAGAGGAGGTGAATACCTCATGTCTTTCTTCTTTAAATCGGAAGATAGCCGTCGCCAAGATGCGACGGCTAGGAAGACTAAGCAGGGCAAAACAAGATGCCCTGCTTGCGACGGCACCGGTACTTTTGGTATCGGTGGTCGTGGTAGCATGACCTCAAGGCCATGCTCCAAATGTAAGGGTGAAGGTTATATATAAACTTCACCCTTAGCAGCGGTCAGCCTCACGTGCGAGGCTGAGAGAGTAGGTAAAAAGCCACGACAGAATAAGGTCGTGCACCTATCCGTTACTGGAGATGAATGGCCCCTTTTCCCTTTGTGTGTTAACTCACATAGAGGTGCAGGTTCGATTCCTGCTATCTCCGCCATATGGCAAATGCTCCGCTTTTTTCGCGTAGAGCATTGCTATAGCAACCGCCGCAGGTTACCCTTTATCGGCATCAAGGGGGTAGGCGGTATCGTTGCCACTTGGGAGGCAACGATCGAGAAGTCTCATGCTGCGTTTTATACCGCGCACCGTGCACCTGCCACGGAGGCTTACGGAGACTTCTTTAAAACACGTGAGACTCGCGAGATTCACTCGCCCCCCTGGCTACCGGCCAGGACGAGCAGAACCGCTTGTAGTCTCTCCCGAGCTCCTGCATCCGCATCATGCGTTGAGGCAGGAGCTTCTTCCTTTTTTAGGGATATATTGAACTTATGTAAGGCTAGCCAAGAAGCTACGATACAGACCGTCAGAGCAAGCTCTGGCTCGTTGAACTCTTGGATATCGACAGGCCCTAACGCGCGAGCAGGGGATGTCAAGGACTGGTACGTAACCGTGGTATGGCTGCAAAATTCAGAGGCGCTCACTACTTGACAATTATCACCAGGTAGATTACAATTATTTCTACCCTTGCAAATAATTCGCCGGATCTGCTCCGGCTTGAGTTTTTTGTAAAGGAGTAGTCGGTCAATGGCGATCGACCTGGGATGCCCCTCGTGGTTGCGGGGTACGAGAGGCTTGCTTGTCGATGGAGACAAGCATTCGTGGGAACTCTCGTAGCAGGTTCGACTCCTGCCATCCCAGCTCTGTGAGTACCCTCCAAGGAAATGCCTTGGAGGAATCAACCCCGGAAGGGGGTGGTCTATAATAGATCATGCTCACACCCATCCCCCACGTCCGCGCACCCATTACTACGCATGCGGGCGTGGGGGCTCTCCCCTGATCAATTGTGTTATAATAGCTTGATATGACGTCGTTTTGGAATGATTTGCCGCAGCCGTTTTTTGTTTTGGCGCCGATGGAGGCGGTGACGGATGTGGTGTTTCGCCACGTGGTGCGGCGGGCTGGTGCGCCCGATGTGTTCTTTACTGAGTTTGCTAATGCCACGGGCTGGGTGCACGCTGGCGACAGGGCAATCGCTGGCCGGCTCATCAAGACGGACGACGAATACCCCCTGGTGGCACAAATTTGGGGCGGCGAGCCGGGCGATATGGAGCAGTTTGCCCAGCACTGCGCGCGCCTGGACTTTGCAGGGATCGATATCAACATGGGCTGCCCTGCCAAGAGTGCCATCAAGAGTGGGGGAGCGGCGCTGATTCGCAATCCAGACGTTGCTGTTGCCGCTATTGCCGCGGCCAAGACGGCTGGCTTGCCAGTCAGCGTTAAGACCCGCCTTGGCTACAGCACTATCGACGAGTGGCGGGCGTGGCTCACGACGCTGCTTCAGCAAGATATCGTCAACTTGACCATTCACCTACGCACCAAGAAGGAGATGAGCAAGGTAGCGGCGCACTATGAGCTGATTGATGATATCGTGGTGCTGCGCGATGCGATTGCGCCGCAGACGCTGCTTACTATCAATGGTGATATTCGTGATCGGGCGCATGGTATGACACTAGTGGCAGCCCACCCGGGCGTTAATGGCGCGATGATTGGCCGTGGAGTGTTTGCCGATCCATTCTGCTTTGCGCCACATGGTGATAGTGTCGCGCAGGGTAGTAGCTCTATGGCGCAGCGCAACTTCGCACTCCTTCGCTACCACCTCGATCTCTTCGACCACTGGCAGCCACAGCTAGGCCGGCCATACGAGACGCTCAAACGCTTCTACAAAATCTACATCCGCGACTTCGACGGTGCCAAGGAGCTGCGTGACCAGCTGATGCATACCACCAGCACAGATGACGCGCGGCACGTCATCCACCAGTGGCATGAAGCGATGTCTGCGTCTGAGTAGCTGGCGTTCTTGCTATGCTCGATCCTCATTATTGTATTGCATGAGGGTCACCTAGAGCGATGGTTCTCCATTGGTATGAGCGGGGTAGTGATGCTTGCGATGTCTTTATCTGCGAAGAAAGAAACGCTTATTATAATTACTGTTGCCGCGCAAGAAAAAGAGGTATTAAGAAGAGGCCTCTTAATTCAAGGGGTTAGTTTAATTTGCTTGTTATTTGATGCTGCTCCCTTTTTAGAGACTATGTAAGCACGGTCACCGTCATGCGTGGGCCGCACAACGCCATGATGGCAGCGAGGTTGTAGTAGAGCATGGCAGTGGTTGCCTGCTGCTGGGCAGTTGGGTCATCTGGGTAGAGAGCCTCGGCCGAGGATGCAAAGGCCCATGTGTCGATATTGAAAGCCTGGTGATGCTCGGATGCGCGGTCGAATTCCCGCGCCAAAGCCTGGCGGTCGAGTGTCGTCCCCGTGCGTTGGTTCATCACCACCGCTGCCTCATGGTGGCTACCCTGCAACATATCGGTGTGAGCACCAGTGGGCTCAGCACTCTTTGCTAGCTGCGCGTCGACCATTGCCACAAGATCGTTGCCACTAGCCACAACGAGTTTGGTCTCATCTGTTGCATGGCGAATAATCTGCTGGTGCGTTTCGTCGCTACTATCGCTACCAAGGCCAAGCTCAGTGGCTAGGCTGCGCAATTGCTCACCATGCTGAGCAATGATGGTAAAGATCGCACCCACTTTGTCGGCTGCCGCGCAGCCGGCGTCTTCGCCATGAGTATGGTCATCCCGATGGACGTGCACCGTCGCTGGTATCTGGCCAATCTGCCCCAAGACGCGGGCATTTGCTTCATCAATAGGGTCACTATCACCGCGTACCAATCGATCTGCCACCAAGTAGAGCAAGCCACCGCCTGCACCATTTGGCACTGCTTCTGCTGTGCTGCCGGGCCGACCATCCATGCACGCGCCAATGATGTTCTGCACTGCTGGCAGATAGTACTCGCCGAGCCGCTGGACAAACTCTGCTGCGCGAGACCACTCTGGTGTATCGAGCTTACCAAGGCCGTACTCGTCGCCTAGCTGGTAGGATACGACAGGCTGCTCATAGCAATCACTTGTCGTCTTCTTATTATCTCGACAACCATATGTCTCCTCTGGTAATGATAGATGGGAAGGATAAAATTCCGTCATTATGCTGCTGCCTCTCTGCGGTTATCTCTGTTATCCTAATATTTTATACGCGGTGCTTGTTGTGGCGCCGGCGTAGGCCAGCCACCTTGAGACGCACGGCATGGCGGTCGACCAGCTGGTGCGCTTTTTCGAGCTCTACCTGAGTACTAGCATTGTCGCGCTGCTTAAGAGCGCGCTCAAGGGCGGCTTTACTCTCAGCCTCAATGATATCGTCGCCGTGCTCGGCCTCGTCGACCAAGATACGTACCTTTGTCTGGCTAATCTCGACCACTCCACCAGAGATAGCGAAGTACTCCAGCTGGTCGTCACTGTCATCTTTGGCTCGACGTACTGCTACAACACCTGGCACTGCCAGAGTTACGAGTGGTTCGTGCCCCGGGAAGACCGCAATCTGCCCATCCGGCGTCGGCAGCATCACCTCATACACAGTCTCGTGCAGCTTGCTACCAGTCAGTGTCACAAGTTCTAAATCCATAGCCTTACTATAGCAGAGTAGCAGAGAAAAAGCGAGGTAGAAGGCAAAGTGATTTTACTCCAAGCAAGAGAAAAGGGCGGGGAGCAGCGAGCCACATGGCGCTGCTCAACCCGCCCTTTAGTGGGTAAGGGGCGACCTAGGAAGGTTAGAGCACTAACCCCCAGGCGAGGAGGGAGATAAAAATCCCTCCAATAGCAGCCACTGCAATGAGCAGCAGCCCTGGCGTCTTTGGCAGGCGTTGGCCTACCACCATGGCTCCTCCAAAGAAGAGCCACACAGCATACATCACGAGCCAGGGTAGCTCGTGAGCACGAAATGCCGTCCCACCGAAGTGGAACAGCAACAGGTAACTCCCGAGCGGTACACCCGCCCAGGAGAACACCTTGATTAGCCAGAAGGGCGCAACGTTACGCGCCTTTCTGGCTTCACAACGCATGGAACGGCCGTCCCATGCATTCTTCCTGTTGTGCATGAGAGTTCTCCTTCAATGAGAATCCTTGAGGCGCTGGTCGCCCCACCACCTTCAAGTGTGCCATATTTGATCGGGTAAGTCAAAGTGTGTTTATTTGAAGCTGAGTGCTTTACTGTTTTCTTATACTGCTCACCGTAGGTACGCTACAATAAGCATATTTCTATACATACCAATATACCTCAATATATCTCGATACTGTATTTATTCTCTATGTATATCTTTATAGCTCATCTCTCTTTCTATAACTTTCTTTCTCTATATTTCTATATCTATACTTATCTCTATTTATCTATTCTTTATCTTCTTATCTTTATCTTTCTCTATATTCATACTATTCTCTATCCTTATATATCCATATACCCAATCATGGTAAGATTTCTCTCCTATTATATATAAATATATAAAAAGAAGAGAAAAAGAATCGACACTAACAGGGAAAAAACAGGGTAAAAAAGGCGAATTTCGAAATTCGTCTTTTTTGAAGGAAGAAGATGAGAGAAATGGCGAGAAAGATAGACAAAGAAAACAGCAGCCAACACGGAGAGAATATCTCGGTTGGCTGCTGCCGTGTAAGAATGTGCAGAGAGTGCTAGTCTTGCTTCTCGCTCAGTGGCACTGGCGACATGTAGAACCAGTTCTCTGGTTTGTCATCATACTTGCCACTCAGGATATCCTTGGCGTCGCGGATGGTGTCAGCGAGCTTGAAGTAGCTGCCGGGGTTGCCGGTAAATTGCTCGGCAACGTGGAATGGCTGAGCCAAGAAGCGCTGCAGGCGGCGGGCTCGGGCAACGATCTGCTTCTGATCGTCGCTCAGCTCTTCCATACCCAAGATGGCAATGATGTCCTGCAGCTCCTTGTACTGCTGCAAGACGCGCTGCACTTCGCGGGCCACCTGATAATGCTCCTCGCCAACCACCTCTGGGTCGAGCGAGTTCGAGCTGGAGTCGAGCACGTCCACCGCTGGATAAATACCGATCTCTGTCAGGGCACGGTTCATCACGATGGTAGCATCAAGGTGGGCAAAGGTGGTAGCCGGCGCTGGGTCGGTCAGGTCGTCGGCTGGCACATAAACGGCCTGCACCGAAGTAATCGAGCCCTTCTTGGT
>CAURVP010000008.1:0-37399 GCA_963528475.1 uncultured Candidatus Saccharibacteria bacterium
GGTCTTTGGCCATCATCCCGACGAGCTCTGGAGTCAGCAATCCGGCGCGCGATACACCAATGAATACATCGGCATCTGCCATGGCGTCTTCCAGCGACCCCTGCTGCGAGGCATCAACGTATGCAAGCAAAGCAGTCTTCTCGGCGTTGAGGTCGGTACGGTGGCTACCCACGATACCTTTGCTATCAACCGCCACGATGTGTCGAGCGCCATAGGTGTGCAATAGCTTAATAATAGCAGTACCAGCAGCGCCAGCACCGACCACGACGAATTTACTATCAGCTAGGCTGCGGCCCGTCAGCTTGGCAGCGTTAATCAGCCCAGCCAGTACCACTACGGCAGTACCGTGCTGGTCGTCGTGGAAGACGGGGATGTCCAGCTCGGCCTTAAGGCGTTCTTCAATCTCAAAGCACTGAGGTGCGGCGATATCCTCAAGGTTAATCGCGCCAAAGCTTGGCGCGATCGCCTTAACCACAGCAATAATCTCCTCTGGCTGGTGCACGTCCAGCACGATTGGCACGGCATCTACACCAGCAAAGTGCTTAAACAGCAGCGCCTTACCTTCCATAACCGGCATGGCTGCCTTGGGGCCGAGGTTGCCCAGGCCCAGAATGGCCGAGCCATCGCTAATGACTGCCACGAGGTTATTCGTCCAGGTGTAGGTGGGCAGGGTGGCGGGATCATCTGCAATCGCCTTGCTCACTGCGCCCACACCAGGGCTGTAGTAGCTGCTGAGTTTATCGCGGTCTAGCTCATCGCTATCGCGTAGGCTGGTGGTGATTTTGCCCTTATATTTTTTGTGTAGGTCGAGTGCAAGTTTGTTATAATCCATAAACTCTAGTATACCGCACACAGGCGAGAAAGAGAAAGGAGTAGTACAAGGACAAACAGCCGTTATTGCAATACTTTCGCGCCAAATGCTATTATATGATGCATGATACAAACCGAGCAAGGAGCCCTGCATAGCCGCAGTAGCTCATAATACGGAGTGATATGAAAAAATCTATAGACCAGCAGCCATCTCATCACGATACTCGTCCCGAGCATGCATCTACAAAAATAGAAGTTGCAATCAAAAAAGATAATGAACTCTACAGAGAAATCAAGCTGGCCCTTCGTGATGCGAAGGAATCGGAACACGAATATGAGGAGGACATTAATGGGCAAAATCTGCGGATAATTAAAAACGACCAGCAAGAAGCGCTCGAGGAGTTTGTGCAGACTAGCGAGAGGAGTGCGGTGCCACCAGGTGTTCTCCAACGCTACCAAGAGGAGCGAGCAATCTGCGAGGCTACGCTTGCCGAAATAGCCAAGGAAGAAGAGCAAGCAATGGAGAAGGGCGGCTACAGAGCAGAATATAGAGCAATCAAAACTGCAACGGGTCTTGGCCATGCGGCATTGACGCCCGGTGAAGCAGCAAAGCAGGTTGATGAAATATATAGAAAAACCCGGCTTGGCAAAGACGTACAGCAGCGGCGCCAAATCGTCAAAGATAGGATTGGTGAGATCAACGCCGAGCTGGCATATCATATGGGCCTCACGGAGCCACCCTTGGCGGTTATATCTGAGGAAACAGCAATTCGTATCTGGGGTAAAGAGGCAGCCGAGAAGGCACAATCGGCTGGTGAGGTGGGCGAGCCTGGGTATATTGATGTCTTTCCTGATGATGACCGAACATCACGCTCAGGCAACAAGCGGGGATATGGTAGCCGTGCTACACCAGAGTTTATCAAAAAAGACGCCAGCCAGCGGCTAGCGGAGGTTCTTGCAGAATCTGCTGGTGAAATATGGACAGTGCAAGAGCTAGGTGATGCAATTTATGATCCAAGCAAAGTGCAAACAAAACTCGAGCGGTATAAGCGAGCGAGTATCTTACTATACAGTGCACAAAGATCAGATCGCCCCGTCATGATTATTACAGAAGAGCTGGAGCATAGCGGCCTTGTACTGCAGCGTGGGCAGCGATATACCATTGATGAGCGTGGTCGGCGACGTAAGTCAATCACCGTCTACCGTGCGGTGTCAGCAGACATTGCTATGCAAGGGCTAACAGAAGAGAGGCTGGTAAGTGGCCGCCGTGCCAAATACCAGATTCAGTGGACGCCACAGGACGCTGCAGCTGCAGCGCATGAAGCAGCCAACACTACTCACAGCGAGGCATTACCAGCCGCTGGTAGTGCAGAAAATAAAGCTTCGGTCAGCAGCGTGCCATACGTCGACTATACGCTGGCAAAGCGAGCACTCGAGGCTGTCCGTGCTGCCGCTGACCGTCAAGCAGCAGAAGCCAAAGAGCAGCAAGAAGCCCTCCACGCTGCAGAGGCCGCCCTCAGTGCAGAAGTGCGCGCCCAGATCGAGCAGCTTGTAGAGCTTGCACAGCCACTGATTGATCGCTTGCGAGAAAATAGCGCTGACGATAATGTAGACAAGCAGGTATTTCCTATTCAAAATTTGCCCGAGATGGGAAGCCAGTACGCTTCTGAGCACGACCTAGAGATATTCCTCAACAAAGCTCGGCAGGCTGGGCTCATCAATAAAAAACAGCTGCGCAATCGTGTGCTGCCGTCTGCTGGCGAGGCGCTTGTGCTTGCCCTCTATGCATACGACTCGCAGACGATGTATGACCTCGTGCGCAATGATGCTGCCAAGCGTGTGCTCCAGCATAAATTCCAGCAAGCGTATGAAAACAGAGCTGCACGTGTAGCGAATGGCCGTCAAGGTGGAGCAGGCGCAGCCCAAGAAAACACCACCAGCTAAACTAGTTGCTATATATACGAAAGTGCGGTATAGTTTAGATTATAAATCCAAAATAGGCATCATCCACCAGTGGTGACACAGAGAAAGAGGAGGAAAGAAAAATGAAGGGAAGTTCTGAGCGCTTAAGTTTCTGGGGTCGCGCAGAGAAAAAAGTATTGTCTGTTATTGCCTTGAGTGCTATAGGAGCTAGCGCCTTGGCAGGCTGTGGCTCTTCTGAAAAAGCACCACGAGACGAAGCACAACCAACTCAACCTGTTGCCACCGCCGAAGCAACACCGTCAGCAACCGCAGAACCATCTATCAAAGCGCCAGCGGACAAAAAGACTCCGCAGTCTGAGCGATCTCACTCCACTGACAAAGCAACGGAGATACCATCACCATCACACCCTTCATCGCCAGAGACAACACCATCTCCAACTCCAAACGAAACAGAGAATAATCAGGAGAAGATGCCCTCTGTTGCTGAGCTAGCAAAAGCCGTCAAAGAAGGGTCTGTGGATGTACTTGGTGGCGTCATCAAGGACGTTGATGAAGTAGGTAACGGCTACGTTGGCGTGCGACCTTTCTGCTTCCGTAAAGGCACAGGGTTTGGTCATGGATCGGGCGAAGTAATTGGGCTTTATACAGTTGATATGTCAACAGGTACACTGCGTTTATTTGACACAAAACTGCCAATGTTTGATAAATATGGCAGCCTAATTAGCACTAGTACGTGTAACGAACTGACCTTTGATGGATCAGAGACATTTAATTCGAGCTCCAAGAAAGCTGGCGATGGTAATGATGTTTATATCCAGACTCCTAATGGGGGAGAGCGGATTCCTGTTGGTGCTGATATTACTGGCGATGGCTCAGATACTTTACTGCGGGTTGGTGGCACCGCTAAAATGCAGGGAAATGTACCACCTAACACCCTCCTAGAGCCAATCCCACGAGAAAACATGCAAGAGATGATTAATCGTGCTCAGCAGCAAGTGTCGTAAATAGAGACTCTGTACTAAGAAATAATGGTCTCTTTGCTGTAAAAACAACGAAAAGGCCATTTCTTGAGTAGGGATTATAAAAACTACTCTCCCTCTTCTCCCTGCACGCAAAATATGGTACAATCAATAACTGAATTGTCATCTAATAATTAAATAGAGAGAAAGTCATGAGTTTTGCACTGATCCAAAAAGTCAATGACCAGCAGAAGAAGCCTGCCGTTGTTGATGTGCGGAGCGGCGACACAGTCCGCGTCCACCAAAAAATCAAAGAAGGCAACAAAGAGCGCATCCAGATGTTTGAAGGTGTAGTAATTCGCACCGACAACAAAGGTCAGCACACCAGCCGCATTACCGTGCGTAAGATCACCAGTGGTGTGGGGGTAGAGAAGTCGTTTTTGCTGCACAGTCCACTCGTTGAGAAGGTTGAAGTGATGCGCCGCGCTAAGGTGCGCCGTAACTTCTTGAGCTACCTGCGTGGCCGCAGTGGTAAGTCGGCTCGCCTAACTGCCGTACAATTCGACCGTGAGGCGGTTAACAACGTGCACGATGCTCATGCCGAGGCTGAGGCTGCCCGCCTCAAAGAAGAAAAGGCCAAAGAAGCTGCCGAGAAAAAGGCTGCAGAAGACGCCAAGCAGGCTGAGCTTGACGCTAAGGCTGCCGAGGTTGCCGCTCGCCACGAAGCTGCGTAGGATAGCCTCTATAAGAAAGCTTTTATATCCGCCTCTATATCAGGGGGCGGATTTGTATTGGGGCTGAATCTTCAGTCTGTTTGGTTGTGCTAATGATATTGAGCAGGCTTATAGTAGCCAGCTTATGGTTGATGCTATACTAGAAGTATGAGTATCTTTACCATTGTCTCGATTGTTATACCGGTTGTCTTGGCGAGTAGTATACCGCCTATCTTGCAGCATTGTGGCTATGCGCACGAGCGACGCTACCGCTGGCTACTGTATCTGGCGTGTGGGTTGTTCTTTATCTCGTGGTATGTGCCGTCGCCGTTGATCGATGGGCAAGACACGGCGTTTAATACCCACTTCATCGGTGGTGGGATATTTACTGGCTGCTTGTGGCTCTACCTCAAGCATGCGCTGGGTTGGCATCGGTATTGGCTAGTGGAAGCATTTTCGCTGTTTGCGCTGGTGTCGGCGCTTGGCTGTATGAATGAGCTATTTGAGCTGCTGGTGGCGAAGACTGGCGTAGCGCACTTGTCGCTAGATGATACCAATTGGGATATCGCAGCCAACACTGCTGGGGCACTTCTTGTCTGGCTGGTGTCGCTGGGCGCGGCGGGGTGGCAGCGGATTGTTCGCCGCGATACGTAGACAACTGAACGACTTGGCACGAGCATAAAGCCACCGCGCTTGAGGGTGGCTTTTATACTTCGTATACGAGATGCTATTATTTTGTCTTGCGAGATTCTGCTTGCTCAGTGAGAACGGCGCGAATTGCCTCGAGATTTTCGTCAATTGCGGCCACATGCCGTTTGATCTGCTTGGTGCGTCGGCCCTGCCGGATGACCCAACAAATACCACAGATAAACAAGATAAAATACGCGACGTTAAGCGTGACTGCTAGTATGAGGAGTGGTGCTGGCCCGGTAATTTCCATAATAGGTACCGATAATCCTTTCGTGTTAATGCTATATGGTTCGGTGCTGTATCTTTTGCGAGGGTGAGTGCTGTGGTACGCACTGCCAGGTTGGCTGAGCCTGCTGATGGCTAACAATGGCGCGCGTGCCATGGTGGTGGGCCGTGCAATATGCCTGCATATTGAGGCTGCCCTTGGTCGTGAAGGTAAAGCCTGAGAAGAGCGATATTGAGTAGGTGAGGTCGTAGCACGACCACCCGTATGGGTTGCTCTTATCAAGCGTATACGCGCCCGTATGGTGCTGATGCGTGCACACCTCGTGTGGCTGTATGGTATGCACTGGCACTGCTGCAGCTGGCTTGATAGGGACGCTAGCGCATCCAGTAATGGCGCATGCAACCACTCCGGTAGCAAAAAGCGTGTGCCAAAGCATTTTTGTCATACTCCTCCTTGTGATGAAGTGATAGTTGCTAAGCCGAGGGCATGCCTTGATTGTAGTGGATTATCCGTACTCTCGCAACAGAAAATAGGCGAATCAGCAAGCAATACGAATAAAAACAGAGATAAAGGTTGTATATTATACATCATATACTGCAGCACGGTGCTCGATAGTTTGGCATGGTTGCTGGTATGGCGCGGCACTGAACTACCCTGCAGCTCGGCAGTATACATGGTGCTACGAAATATGAGACAATCGTAGTATGATACTCGGAATCGACGAAGTCGGGCGTGGGCCATGGGCGGGGCCGCTGGTGGTTGGCGCAGTGGTGCTGGGTGGTGCGACAATAGATGGGCTAGATGACAGCAAGAAATTAACGAAAAAGCGCCGCGAAGCCCTTGCTCAACTTATCCAAGAGCAGGCAGCAGCGTATGCGCTTGGCTGGGTAAGTGCGGTGGAGCTGGATGAGGTGGGGATGAGCGAAGCCCTCCGCCTGGCAACGCGGCGAGCGGTAGAAGCAGTGCAAAAGCAATGTCGCAAGAAAGCTATTACTCTCACAGAAATTGTGATCGACGGCAGGGTGAACTTCTTGGCTGGGACGGTACTAGAGCAGTATGTCACAATGCTACCTAAGGCAGATGCATTGGTGCCGAGTGTCTCGGCGGCATCGATCATTGCGAAGGTGGCGCGTGACCAGTATATGACCGCGCAAGATGCACTGTACCCTGGCTATGGCTTTGCAGCACATGCCGGCTATGGCACAGCGCAGCACCGAGCAGCAATTGCCGCCCATGGAGTGACACCACTGCATCGGCTGAGCTTCAAGCCACTCCAGCACTATCGTAATGATAGCCCTCACTCAGCAGACCAAGCACACACCACGCAGCAAGCTGATACGACGACCAGACGTGGCCATGCTGGCGAAACGGCCGCGGCGGACGCTTTGCGGCAGCGCGGCCATCAGATTGTGGCGCGCAATTGGCGGACGAAATATTGCGAGATCGATATCATCTCGAAGCGTGGCGATACGCTGTATTTTGCTGAGGTGAAGCATCGCACGGATGATTATGCAGGCGATGGTCTCGCGGCAATTACGCGCAAGAAGCGCAACCAAATGCACTATGCCGCGCGGTTCTATGCGCACCACGAGCACATCACCACTATGAACCTCCAGCTTATTGCGATTGCTACCAGTGGCAGCCCACCGCGGGTGGTGCGGATTGAAGTTGTTGAGTAGTTGTGATTTTTGTGACTTAATCTACATAGATCTATAGCTTTTTCTGCGCAACCGCACCTTACTGCTTCACTCGGTAGAGTGCAAGAATTCTCTGTTTTCTGACAGATTAGCTTGCGCCTGTAAAAAGCCAATAGTACTGGGAAATGCAGGCATGTGGTTTGCGCCTCGCTACACCTTCGTGAGCGCTGCTACAACTGCTGGGCTATCGCGCTCGATGAGCTCGACGCGGGCCGTAATGTCTGTGATGCCCATATCAATCACGCGGGTAAGGGCTGGCTCCTTGCGCAGTGGTGCAAAGAAACGCTGATACTCGCCCAGCTGTTGGCGCGAAGCGAGGATATTACCGGCATAGCGTGGGAAGTAGTCGAAGCTCTTGTCGCTGCCGAAGTGCTCTTCGACCCATGGCCAACTATCTTGCAGCCATTGCCACGTAGCGTCGCGTGCGTCGCGGTTGCGCAGCAAGTAAACAAACCAAAAGACGGTATCTTGGGTGCGAACTGTCTCGGTATCCATCATGAGAGCAAGGAGCTTGCGAATACTTGCGGCGTCGCGCGTACTCGTCACGGCACTGGCGATGTCTTGGCGCAGGTCGCTACTGGCAGTTGCCCGATAGTGTGCTAGAAGCTTATTAATCAGTTGCTGAGGTTGCTGGCTGTGGCGGACAACGCTACTGGCAATCAGGCTGCGTAGCTCGCTATCGAGAGCCAATAGGCCGCCCGCTGCATAGCGCTGCTGCGCCTCGGCAATCACTGCGGGTTGCTCGCTGTAGAGCATGTGCGCGATGATCGTCGATCGCAGCTTGGTGTTATTCTCAGGCTCACCAGGGCGCGCACTCCAGCCAAGGCGATCATAACTCTGCTGGGCAAGCTGGCCCACAAACTGCCGCAGTGCCTGCTCGGCAGCACTATGTGGCTCAACGAAGAGCTTGAGATGAGCAACCACTGACGACATCACGCTCCAGACATGCTCGTCTGTCTCATTGCGGTAAGCGTCGAGGAGGGTAAGTAAGCTAGCGCTCGATACGTGACCACTCCGAGCAAGTAACAGCTGCTGGGTAAGTAAGAGTGAGCGATCGACGACAGATAACTCACCACGCCGTACTTGGCCAAGCAAACACTCTAGCAGTGTGTCATCATACTGTGTAATGAAGTGCGAGACGTTGCCGTGATTAAGAAGGACTGGCTCATCCAGACTGCGCTCTACTACCGTGCGCTGCGTGGTGAGCAGTGCTGGAATAGCTGGTGATGAGCTATGGAGGGGGATCTGCCAGGTAGTGTCATCGGCCGCGTGTGGGCCAATAAAGAAGCGTTGCTGCTCGAATACTAGCTGCGAGCCGCTGTGCGAAGCTGTGACAACTGGGTAGCCAGGAGTGCGGATCCAGTGGTTCATAAGTGCAGCAACATCGCGCCCGCTGGCTTGACTCAGCGCATGCCATAGGTCATCGCCCTCGGCATTGCTATAGGCATGGGTAGCAAAGTATGCCTGCAGGCCAGTACGAAAGGCGGCTTCGCCCAGCCAATGCATGAGCATGTAGAGGAGGCGTCCACCCTTGGCGTAGACAATCGCCCCGTCAAAGAGTGTGCTAATTTCATCTGGATGATGAACAGCTGTTTGGACTGGTTGCACGCCATCAATCGCATCACGGCCAAAGGCCAGCGCACCTTCGTGGTTGCAAAAGTCTGTCCACACGTGCCACTCGGGGTGGATGGCATCGACCGCCAGATATTCCATCATGTTGGCAAAGCTCTCGTTGAGCCAGAGGTTATCCCACCACTTCATCGTCACCAGGTTGCCAAACCACTGGTGGCTGAGCTCGTGGCTAATGACGGTGGCAATGTATTGCTTATCGGCGATGGTCGTCGTGGTTGGATCGGCTAGCAAGGCAGACTCACGGTAGGTGATGAGCCCCCAGTTCTCCATTGCACCGCTGCTAAAATCTGGTACTGCAACGTGATCGGATTTCGGTAGGGGGTAGGGCGTGTCGAAGTATTCATTAAAGAACTCAATTGAGCGGATAGCATGCTCAAGAGCGAAATCAAGGCTCGCAGGAGCTTGCGCTGGCGTAGCCCAGACGGACACCTCTACGCCGTCTTTCGTCTGACCAGTGATGTGCTGCAACTCACCCATCACGAGAGCCACGAGGTAGGTACTCATGCGCGGCGTTTGGGTAAAGGTAGTGATGAGCCGACCATCTGCTTCCTGCTGCGACTGGACGGGCATATTGCCAAGCACTGTGATGCCCGGCTCAGTTGTAACGGTTATGTCGAAGGTCGCTTTGGCGGCAGGCTCATCAATACAAGGGAATACCTCGCGCGCATGATGACTCTCGAACTGCGTCATAAGCAATTCTTTCTTCACACCGTCGTGCTGATAATAACAGGGGTAGAGACCATGGAGTGAGTCAGTAATTGCTGCTTCATACGCGAGGGCGATGGTGTGAGTACCTGCACTTAGCGTTGGCAGGTGTAGCGAGATCTCGTCATCATTATGCTCCACAGAGGCTGGCTGGCCGTCGATCGTTGCGCTGGTGATCGTGAGGTCTTTGGCGTGTAATTTAATTGGCGTATCGGCCTGTGTTGTCTCGCCAGTGATTGTCACTTGCCCTGCAAAGTGTCGCTGCTGGCGGTCAATATCCAGCGCCAGCTGATAGTGAGTTGGTATAAAAAAGTCGATGAGATGAGTAACCTGTTGCATAAAACTAGTATACCGGAATGTGCATGAGCCTACCAAAAATTGACCCTATGCTATGATATAACTATGGAATATCGCCGTCGCCGCGTCATAACGATGTTTTTGCTCGCTGGTATTGTCATTATTGCGCTCGCGATATATGCAGCGTGGCAGTTGGCGCAATCAAGTCACTCGCCACAGGGTAATGGCGAGGCGCTAGCAGCGCTGGAGGCATTGCCCGTTAAAGGTCGCGCTCCCAAGACTGGATATGCGCGCAGCCAATTTGGCGCGGGCTGGGCAACGACGGATGGCTGTGATACGCGCAATATCATCCTCGCACGCGACCTCAAGCAGGCGGTGGTGAGTGGTAACTGTAAAGTAGCCAGTGGTCAGCTTGACGACCCATACACAGGCAAGCGCATTACCTTTCAGCGAGGGAGTGGCACGAGCACAGCAGTGCAGATCGACCACGTTGTTGCTCTGAGTAACGCTTGGCAAACTGGTGCACAGCAGCTCAGTAGCGAGCAGCGGCAGCAGCTTGCTAATGATCCACTTGAGCTTCTGGCGGTTGATGGCCCAGCCAACCAGCAAAAGGGTGATGGCGATGCTGCTACGTGGCTGCCCAGCCATAAGCCGTTTCGTTGCCAGTATGTTGGCCGGCAAATTGCCGTCAAGCGCAAATATCACCTCTGGGTCACCACAGGCGAAAAAGCCGCCATGCAGCGCGTCCTCGCCATGTGTCCTGGGCAGGGAGTGCCTGGCTAATGCAGCCGAAGCTTATTGTATTTGATCTCAATCATACCTTGATTCGCGACAACTCGTGGCGCAACCTCAATCTCGCCATGGGCATCACACCAGAAGAAGATGCTGCCTTGATGGCGCGTGCTGCTCAAGGCGAGATAACTGATGCCGAAGGCCAAGCCTGGTTGTTGCAGCGGTATCGGCAACGAGGTGACTGCCGTCGCGTGGTGGTGCAGCGCATCCTCAGCCAATATACCTACATACCGCACGCCCAGATGGTTGTTGCAGCGCTTCAAGCGCGAGGTTACCGTGTGGCTATTAACTCTGGTGCGATGGATATCTTGGTAGGCATGGTAGCAGAGCAGCTTGGCGTCGCACTTTGGCGGGCGAGCAATCATTTTATCTTTGATGACCACGACATGCTGTGCCAGATTGATGCACCAGATAACGATGCGGTGGCCAAGGTGGAGCAGCTCCACCAACTGGCTGCCGAGCAGCAGGTCTCGCTGGGTGACTGCTTGGTTGTGGGCGATGGAGCGAACGATGTGCCGCTCTTTACGGTGACAGGCAATGGGGTAACCTTTGCTGGCTCACCCGCTGCTAGGTACGCACGATGGGTTATAGCTGATCTCCGTGATATGTTGACGATTGTTGAATAAGAACCTCCGCCATTCCATTTGACATCCTTCGCGCTATTCGCTACACTGGTGGGTAGATATCCGGCCAGCAGGTCGGAGTTTTTCATAGAAAGGAGTAATGTAATATGGAAGACCTTAATATCAAGCAGCTCGCCCTGGCTTTGCGTACAATCGCAGACGAGAAGAACTTGCCTGAGGAGACTGTCCTGGGTGTGATCGAGCAAGCAATTGCTGCCGCGTGGCGCCGCGACAATGGTGAGCGCGACCAAAACGTTCGAGCAGAGCTCAACCTCAACGACGGTACAGCAAAGGTGTTTGTCATTCGTGAGATCGTTGAAGAAGTTAACTTCCCATCGACAGAGATCAGCCTAGAAGAAGCACGGGCGACAAACCCCGATGCCGAGCTGGGCGGTACCGTTGAGGAAGTGCATAATGTGACGAGCTTTGGCCGTGTGGCAGCCCAGACTGCCAAGCAGGTGGTGTTGCAGCGCTTGCGCGAAGCTGAACGCGAGGTGGTACTTGCAGAGTTCGAAGACAAGATTGGTACCGTTGTGACGGGTATTGTCCAGCGGGTTGAGCCACGCGTCGTGCGCGTTGAACTGGGCAAGGCAACTGGCATCTTGCCGCAAAGCGAGCAAATCCAAGGCGAGCGCTATGTGCCAGGCAGCCGCATCAAGGTATTCATCAAGGACATCGAACGCGACAACCGTGGTCCACAGCTTATCCTGAGCCGTGGCAACGAAGCCTTCATTGAATATCTCTTCCGTCAAGAGGTACCAGAGCTCGAGACAGGGGCAGTTGAGATTAAGGGGATCGCCCGCGAAGCAGGTCGCCGCACCAAGCTTGCTGTTCTGAGTACCGTGCCAGGGATCGACCCGGTTGGTACCTTTGTTGGTGGGCATGGCACACGGGTCAACGCCGTTGTTAATGAGATTGGTGACCAAGAAAAGATCGATATCATTATGTACGACGAAAACACCGATACGTACATTCGCAACGCCCTCAGCCCTGCTGAGGTAGTGCGGGTCGAGATTGACCGCGAGCACAAGCACGCCAAGGTATATGTGACGGAAGACCAGCAGTCGATCGCGATTGGCCGTAGTGGGCAGAATGTTCGCTTGGCAAGCCGCCTCACGGGCTTCGAGCTTGATATCGAGACAGCAGCAAGCCAGCCAGCTGAGCGCAAGCCACGCAAGAATATCGAAGATGATCTCTTTAGCGCCATTGAAAACCAAGCGTAAAGTTGCAAAGCGCTGCGGCACGCTAACCCTGCTCATGATAGAGTAGGGTTTTGCGTATTATTAGCACTCCACCTTGACGAGTGCTAATAAGCAGCGTATACTGAGTAGGGTGGCTTTTTAGCCACAGATTTTGGAGGACGACATGGAAGATGATTTTGCAGATTTTATTAGCCATTTGAGTGATGATGCTCGCCTGAGCGTCCAGTATGCTGATGCAATTGCCCGTGGGTATGGCAACCCCTATATTGGTACTGAACACTTATTGCTTGGTATTCTGAGCCAAAGTGCCAGCCTCGGTACCAAGGTACTGGCCGATGCTGGCATTACGCTGCGTCGGGCGGAAGATTCACTTCACCTGCAGCCGCTCAAGAATATTACGGTACGGACTGGTGGGGCAACTGGCCTATCTGAGACAGCTCTGCTGACGCTCCGGATGGGCTGGGAAATCGCGAAGGAATATGAGCATGATGAGCTCGGTACAGAGCATATTCTTTATAGCCTACTGAAGCAAAATAACGCCCGCGCAACTGTATTGCTACGCGAAATGGGGGCAGATACCGAGGCGATCGTCCGCAACCTCGAAGCCCACTTTGATGATATGCGTGAAGAAGAGAGTCGCGGTGGCACAAGTACTCGCACCGATACAAAGTACCGGCCAGCGCCGCGGGGTGGCAATGCACTGAGCAAATATAGTATTGACCTAACCGCTAAGGCAGCCGATGGTGAGCTTGATACTGTGGTAGGGCGAGCACGCGAGACTGAGCGCCTCGTGACAATCCTCAGCCGTCGCACCAAGAATAACCCTGTTTTGCTGGGTGAGCCAGGGGTAGGTAAGACGGCCATCGTTGAAGGCCTCGCGCAGCGGATTGTCCGCGAGGATGTGCCAGATAATTTGCTTGACAAGCGAGTGGTTATGCTCGATATGACGGCGATTGTCGCTGGCACTAAGTACCGTGGGCAGTTCGAGGAGCGGCTAACGGCATTGATTCGTGAGATTACTAAGCAGGGCAACATCATTGCCTTTATCGATGAATTGCACATGCTTGTAGGAGCTGGCTCAGCAGAGGGCGGGGCGATGGACGCAGCCAATATCCTCAAGCCAGCGCTAGCCCGAGGTGAGTTGCACCTCATCGGTGCGACGACGCTGGAGGAGTATCGCAAGCATATCGAGAAAGACAGCGCGCTCGAGCGTCGCTTTCAGACAGTACTCGTTAAGGAGTCAAGTGTGAAGGATACGGTGGCAATCCTCAAGGGGTTGCGCAGCTACTATGAGAAACATCACGGGGTGAAGATTAGCGATGATGTGATCGAGTCAGCAGTGTATATGAGTGACCGCTATGTGGCCGATCGCTTTATGCCCGACAAGGCGATTGATGTGATTGATGAAGCAGCAGCTCTGGTACGCGTTAAGAAAGGACATAAGCCAAGCAAGCAGCGCGAGTATGTCCGTGAGCTCAAAGCACTGAATGAGAAAATGGAAGATGCCGTAGCGGCAGAAGACTATGAGCGCGCCGCTCTCTATAAGCAGCGTATTAGCCAATTGACCGACCAGCTTGAGCAAGCACGTCGCGAGCAAAGTCGCAAAACTCCACTGGTGCTCACCGAGGATAATATTGCTCATGCCATTGCTGTAATGACACACATCCCGGTTGAGAAAGTTCGCACAAGTGAGGCGAAGCTCCTGCGTAATCTTGAGAAACACCTTGGCAAATATCTGATTGGCCAGGAAGAAGCGGTTGGCAAAGTTGCTCGTGCTATCCGGCGCAGTCGTAGTGGGGTGGCGAGCAGCCAGCGGCCGATCGGTAGCTTTGTCTTTATGGGGCCAACTGGTGTCGGCAAGACCGAGCTGGCGCGCGTGCTTGCTCGTGAGGTATTCGGTTCAGACGACGCGCTGATTAAGATCGATATGAGTGAGTTTGGTGAGAAGCATACCGCGAGCCGACTTGTTGGTGCGCCTGCTGGCTATGTAGGCTACGACGATGGCGGCAAATTGACAGATAAGGTGCGGCGTCAACCCTATAGTGTGGTGTTGTTTGATGAAATCGAAAAGGCTCACCCCGATATCTTCCAGATGTTGCTGCAGCTCCTTGAAGATGGCACATTGACTGACTCGACTGGCCGTGTTGTGAGCTTCCGTAACACGATCATCATCCTCACCAGCAATCTTGGAGCAGACAAAATGCAGCACAATCGCAGCCTCGGCTTTCAGGCCAAACTGGCCGACGAGGACGATACAGCACAGCAGCAGCGACGCAACGAGTCGTACACACGCGAGGCACTGGAGCGATTCATGCGACCGGAGCTAATCAATCGGTTTGATGCGATCATCACCTTCCGCCCGCTCACCAAACCAGAGGTTGGGAAGATATTTGACTTGCAGATTGCCGAGCTTAATCGGCGTTTGGCTCGTCAGAGCCTTGCCGTTAAGGTGTTGCCAGCGGCAAAGCGACGGTTGATCGCTCAGGGCTACAGCCGCACCTTTGGGGCGCGGCCGCTGCGGCGTACAATTGAGGACGAGCTGGAACATCGCCTTGCAGAGGGAATTCTGGCCCGTCACTACGCCAAAGGGTCGGTCTTGACAGTTGGAGTACGAAAAGGGGAGCTGACGATTGACGCACGTAGCGAAAAGGCCTAAGCGCCTCCTCTCAACACTGGTCGGCCTAGTGATGATCGGTGGTATGGCCTGGGCTGGCCTGACCTATGGCCCGGAGCTCTACGATGCTGCAGTGGCGAGCCGGTACCAGCCCGATAGTGCAATGCAAGCGGTGATTGATCAGCTTGAGCTGACCGATAAAGGTCGGCAGCTGCTCTATGCGAGTCAGCCACAATTACAGGACAAGGCTGAGTTTAACAAAAGCTGCAAATCGACTGAGCGCACAGCAGCTATCCTTGGTTGCTACCATCTGCGCCGGATTTACGTCTACAATGTACAGAATCAAGAACTGACTAACGCCGAACCCGTCACGACAGCACACGAGTTATTACATGCCGCATATGAGCGGCTTGGTTCGGGCGAGCGACAGCGGATCGACCAGCTTATCGAAGCAGAGTACGCCAAGATCAAGACCAATCCGGTTATTGCCTCAATGGTGAAGTATTATGACCAGGCCGAACCAGGTGAGCGTAATAATGAGCTTCATTCTATTATTGGCACACAGATTGGTACAATCAGCAGCGAGTTAGAGCAGCACTATGGTCGGTATTTTCGTAACCGTGCGGCGATCGTCGCACGTAGTGATGCTTACCAAGCTGTCTTTGACAAAGTCGATCAAGAAGCCAAAGCGCTCAGCAAGGCAATCAACCAAGAAGCTACCCAGCTCCCCACTGATCAAGCACAGTACAAAGAGATGGCTGAGCAGCTGTCGGCTGATATTAAGGTGTTTAATGCGAGAGCCCAAAATGGCGGCTTTCGCGATGATGCATCATTCCAGGCAGCACGTAAGAAGCTCTTGGCACGTCAGCGAGCGCTTGAGGCACAGCGGCTAGCGATTAATCAACGCGTTGAGATATATAATGCGAAGATCACTCGGCTCAATGCCTTGTCAGTACGCGCTAATGAGCTAAACCAAAGCATTAATGGCATTGAGCAACCTAAGGAGCAAGTGTAATGGTACGAGCTCGCACGGTGTTTGTTTGCCAGCAGTGTGGTGCGCGCTCACCAAAATGGACCGGTAAGTGTGAACAATGCGGCCAGTGGAATAGCCTCGTCGAGCAAGCGCCAGCTCCGGTAGGTAAATCGGCCGTGGCACGCAGCGCTGGCCAGGGTACGTTGCTACAGCCGCGGCCAATTACCGCCGCTGCAAGCCAGGATGAGCCAGCGGCACGACTTGCAACGGGTATTGCTGATCTTGATGTAGTGCTAGGTGGTGGTATTTTGCCTGGTGGCGTGCTTCTTCTGGCGGGGCAACCAGGCATGGGAAAGAGCACTCTCTTGCTCCAGGTCGCGCATGCGGTTGCTCAGCAGCAAGCAGTGCTCTATATCAGTGGTGAGGAGTCGGCTGGGCAGGTGGCGCTGCGGGCGACGCGACTGGGTGCCGACCAGCACGAGGCATTGTCGTTTGCAGCAAGCACAAGTGCTGATGATATTGCGGCTACCATCCGTACCGGCCAATACCAGCTGGTAATTGTCGATTCAATTCAGACGTTGAGTCTGGCTGAGATTACAAGCGCACCAGGCACTGTAAGCCAGATTACTAACGCTAGCAACGTTATCATTCAAGCGGCCAAGCAATCAGGGACGGCGGTAGTGCTGGTGGGTCATGTGACAAAGGAAGGGTCGATCGCGGGGCCCAAGGTACTTGAGCATCTCGTGGATGTGGTGCTACAGTTTGAGGGCGATCGCTACGGCGGCTTTAAGGTAGTGCGGGCCATCAAGAACCGCTATGGTAGCACGAATGAAGCGGCGATTTTTGCTATGGGTGAGCGTGGCCTGACAGTGGTAGAGAACCCCTCAGCTGCGCTGCTTGCCGAACGCCAAAATGCTGATGGTTCAGTAGTGCTGGCTACCCTCGAGGGTAACCGCCCTATCCTTGTCGAGATCCAAGCACTTGTCAATCCAACCCATTTCGGGTATCCTAAGAGGACAGCCAGCGGATTTGATCTCAACCGACTCAACCTTTTGATCGCTGTCCTCGAGCGGCGCACCAAATTGCAATTATCCGATAAAGATATCTACATCAACGTTGTCGGTGGGCTCAAACTGGCTGATCGGGCGGCCGACTTAGCCGTCGTCATGGCAATTGCCAGTGCTGCTGCTGGCCGACGCCTTGATGATGGCGTAGTAGTGTTTGGCGAAGTGGGCCTTGGCGGTGAAGTGCGCAGTGCCCAAGCGGCTGAGCGGCGCATTGCTGAGGCGCAAAAGCTCGGCTTCACCAAAGCAATTGCTCCGCATTCTGGCCTTAAGACGCCCTTTGTTCATGATGTGCGCGATATCCGCAGCGCGCTCATTACCTATCTAAAAACATAACAAAAGGAACAACATGCAATTATCTACTATTGTGTTGCTTATCATCACACTTATTATCCTTGGCGAAGTCAGTTATCTTCTGGCTCGATTGCCGCGTAACACACTCAAGACGAAAGGGCGAGCGCTGTTAGTCGATACGTCAGTGCTGATGGACGGTCGCATTACGGCCGTTGCTAAAACAGGATTCATTGGTGACACGCTGGTGATCCCCCGTAGTGTGGTGGGCGAGCTGCAATTTTTGGCAGATCACGCTGACAGCGACAAGCGAGCTCGCGCTCGTTATGGCCTTGACGTTGTGACGGAGCTGCAGGCGATGGATGAAGTTGAGGTAGAACTCTTGCAGGATGGCAGCAAAGCACGCGAGGGAGTTGATGAGCGATTGCTAAGCCTAGCCAAGCAGCATGGCGCATGGCTGCTCACGATCGATTATAACCTTAACAAAGTCGCCGCCGTGGAAGGGATTGGCGTGCTCAACATGAATGAGCTGGCGCAAAGCATCCGGATGGCACATTTACCTGGTGAGCACCTGACACTAGCGCTCCTTCAGAAGGGGCAGGACGCTCATCAGGCGGTTGGGCACTTGCCGGATGGCACGATGGTGGTCGTGGAGCAAGCCAGCAGCCAGCTGGGCCGCACCTGTGAAGTGGAGATTATTCGCAACCTTCAGACTGCCGCAGGTAAGATGATCTTTGCCAAGCTCGTCAAAAAGCCAGTAGTTCAGCCAGCCAAAGCGCGCTCAGTTGAAGTATTATCAGGAAAAGTAGTAGCGCAAGAAGAGTCGGCTACTCAACCATCTATTCAGCCTAAACCAGCAAAGACTTTGCGCTCTCGCCAACCAGCGCGGACCCGCGCTACCACAGCTCCAGCAGAAAAAACAGATAAGAAAAATGACCAGCCAGCCTCAAGCCAGCCCCAGCGAACGGCGCGTGTGGCTCATGAGAAAACAAAGCCAGCAGAGCAACCACAATCAAAGCAGCTAGCCAAGCGTACCTCTAGCGCGCGAGCCGCTACAACTCCGAAGTCTCCACAGGCTGCTTCATCCCCTCAATCTAGGCATACCAAGCAATCAACAACGAGCCGCACCTCACAGGCAGCCACGCAAGCTACCTCCAAGAAACGAACCGCTCGCTCGTCATCACGTCGCCGTGTTGACCACGAAGCGGCGCTGCTTGATTTGGTAAAAAAGCAGACGGATTAGCGTCGTTGCGAAGCTAGCAGATAGTAAAGAGATATTGTTTCATTTTTGATACGTGATTCTCAGGGTGTTATACTGATGGTAGTAATACCATGAAAGGGGAAG
Source organism: uncultured Candidatus Saccharibacteria bacterium (assembly GCA_963528475.1). GTDB lineage: Bacteria > Patescibacteriota > Saccharimonadia > Saccharimonadales > Saccharimonadaceae > Saccharimonas. The sequence goes on from CAURVP010000008.1 coordinate 18,557, forward strand.
CAATTATGTATACCTATCGAGACTTTCTCACTACCACTCTCACCGCCGCCGCGCAGATTGCAGCTGCGAACTTTGGCAACCTCTCTCATTCGGTCAAGGCGGGAGATCGCAATCAAGTCCTGACAGAGACCGACCTGGAGATCGGTCATTTCCTGACGGACGCAATCCGCACAGCATACCCTGATCATAATGTTATCGACGAAGAGCTGGGCTGTATCGATAACAGGTCGCGCTACACCTGGGTGGTTGACCCGATCGATGGGACGAGTAACTTCGCGGCGGGGCTGCCACAGTATGGCATTATGCTTGGGCTGCTCGATCACGACACACCAGTGGCTGGTGGAATTGCCCTGCCTGCCTTTGGCGAGCTCTACGTTGCGACCAAGGGTGCGGGTACCTGGTGTAACGATCAGAAAATCCATGTCTCACGAGAAGCCGACCTTACTAATAGTCTCGTTGCGTATGGTATTGATGGTCACCCTGAGGATCCAGCCCGGACAAAGCGCGAGGCTGAGCTACTTGGTACCATCATCCTCTCGATCCGTAATCTCCGCTCCTCCAACAGTGCTTTCGACCAAGCAATGGTTGCGAAGGGTGCCTATGGTGTCTGCGCCAACCAAACGAGCAAGATCTGGGACAACGTCGCGCAGCAGATCATTATTGAGGAAGCAGGCGGCGTCTATACCGATATTGCTGGTAACCCCATGGATTACCACGACGCCTTGAACCGCTCTCACGAGAACTTCACCTGGCTGGCGGGAGCGCCGGAGCTGCATCGGCAGTTGGTGGGTGTGGTGAAGCCCTTATTGTTTGCCGCATAGCCCTCGCTTTCTTATGTGGTTGTGAATCCTAATTTGACTGTATCTCATATTATCTGGACCACAATATTAGACACGTCATATTCTCATCTTAGACCTCAAACCACTGTATCCTCATTGCAAAATAAGTCTTATATCACAAGTGACTACATACTACTCGAACAAAGACGGTGCAATTCTGAGCATAGCAACAAATCCTTCATTATGAAAAATCCTGCAGTTGTAGATGCAGGGTATTATAGCTATTCTCTGTTAAAGATGCACTAGCTCGTCCGTTGGCCGTGAGCAGTGTTTTTGTCGCTGTAGTATACGCTGTCTGTCAGTGTGGCAGTCACGGTGAAGTTTTTACCAGCAGAGGAGGGGATAGAGACGTTGGTGTCGCCATCGCTGTTGACTTGGCGTGTGCCAACGAGCTGGTCACCCACCTTCACCTCTAACTGTTGGAGTGGGTGACTACCCTGCCGGTAGTATACCGTCGCCGATTGCCCACTAGAGCTTACGGCGACGGAAACACTTGGTTTGGAGTCTGTGCAGCGATGGGTGTCGTCATTGCTGGCGGCGTCATAGCCATCTTGGGCTGAGACGGTCTCTTTGCCTGACGAGTCTTTCGACCGAGTGACAGGGATGTCCACACGAGCTGACTCTGGTGTACAGTTTGTGGCCTTTTTCTTAGACACCCGGTCGAATGACATTGTGTTGCTACTGCGGTTGGAGTTTTTATTGTAATACGATGGGTAGACTTCATTGTTGATCCGCTGGATACCGCTTGGTGCAGAGAACCAGTCGCTGTATGATGCTTTGTTTTGGCTTACATAGTATTGCGTGGCGTCAGCCATAGTGTAGTCGAGCAACATAGCGGGGATGAGTGAGTTACCATTACGGAGTGGTGACGTGTCAGAGTTGCCCAGCCAGACAGCCATTGATAATGCTGGTGTGTAACCGACTGTCCAAATATCCTTTGCTACCACCTTGCCGTTGACCTCGGAGTTTGTCGTACCGGTCTTGACAGCAGTCTTCGCCTTTAGGCGATTCATTTGTGGCATTTAGTCTTGCCCACCACCGAGGTTGGCCCGTGCACTGGAGTCGCCCAGGATATCATTGACAATGTAGGCGGCTTGCTGGTCGATCACCTGTTTGGTAGAGGCTGTGTATTGCTTAAGGACTTGGCCAGTACTGTTGGTTACTTTGAGAACGGTTGATTGCGGGGTGTAGGTACCCATCCGCGCCAAAGATGCGATGGCATTGACGTGGTCGACGAGGCGTGTGCCACAGCTACCGATGGAGCTCGATAGGCCAGCTTGAGCGTCTGCGCCCTGGGTGCAGTAAGCACTGTCGCCCATCTCGCGAATGGTCTGCCAGGTACTGCCGCGCCTATTGCGCTCGTTCTCTTGCATAGCCTTGATGGCGGGGATGTTGCGCGAGCGAGCAAGAGCTTGGCGGAGGTTAATGTTGTTTTGGAACTTACCATCGGCGTTTTGTGGTGTCCAACTACCAAAGCTGATCTTTGAGTCGGAGAGAACAGAGCCGCTCCCGTAGTTGGTCTTGCCATTACCCTTGTTTTGGAAGAGCTGAGCGTAGACCAGTGGCTTGATAGATGAACCAGGTTGGATAAAGGCGGTGGCGGCATTATTTTGACCAAAGACAGCATAGTTGAAATCTCGACTACCAACCAGCGCTACTACCTGACCTGTTTTGTTATCCTCAATGGCGGCTGCGCCATTGGTAAAGCCAGCATAGGTTGCGCAGTTGGTATTACCACAGTTAGAGTTCGTGAGTTTGCCATTAAACATACTTTGCATACGACCCTCAAGCTTACCTTGGAGCGTTGAGTCAAGTGTGGTCGTGACGGTGAGGCCGCCTTTGCCGACTGTTGACTTGCCTAGCTCTTTTTCGAGCTGGTCGCGCACCATCAGGACAAAGTGTGGCGCTTTGATGTCAGCATATTGCTCAGCCTTTGGTTTTACAGTGTCAAGAATGGCGACTTGCTTTGCTTCCTTAGCTTGCTCTTTAGTAATGTAATTCATCTCAACCATACTATCGAGCACCTTATGCTGGCGCGCAATAAGTGCACTATTGCCTGGCACGTAATATGGGTCGTAGAGCCCAGGACTGTTAGGAATGCCGGCAAGCAGTGCAGATTCGGCCAGTGTTAGGTCCTTAGCTGGTTTCTGGAAGTAGGTACGCGCGGCCGATTCAACACCATTGCGGCGGCCACCATACGATGCTTCGTTGAGGTAGAGGTTCAGAATTTGATCTTTGTTGTACATACGCTCGACCTCAATCGAGAGGATCACCTCCTTGATCTTGCGTGGTATACCATCGAGGCCGCGTTTTTCGATTTCGCTCTTCTCGAAGAAGGCTTGCTTGACGAGCTGCTGTGTCAGTGTTGAGCCACCCTGCACGGCATTACCCTGCGAGTTGCTCAGGAACGCGCGAGAAATACCAGCCAGGCTAATACCGTGGTGGTTATAAAAATCACGGTCTTCTACAGCGATTGTTGCTTTCTTGACGTAGTCGCTAATTTGGTTGCCATCGACCACGAGCTTGTAGTCGCCGTTACCTTTATCCTCCCAGAGGAGCTGGCCACTACGGTCGAGATATTTGGTAACAGTGGTCTGGACGCGCTTGTCTATCTCGCCTGGGCGAATTGCGTCGAGGTCTTTGCGGTAGTAAGTGAAAAGCCCAGCAATAATAAGGGCGAGCACGAGGAAAAACCCACCAACTACCTTGAGAATGGCATAAGCCCCACGCTTGCTAAATAAGAATTGTGCCACGCGGCGTGGATGCAAGCGATAGAGTAGCCGTTTGAGAGGCTGCTTGGGTAGGCTTGCCAAGTACTCCGCTCTGCGGCGGGCTTCGGCGTCTTTTTTGGTGCGGCGCTTGGCTGCAAGGTTGGAGTAGACGCTAACTCGATGTGATAAATTATTTTTGACCACGATCTCTTATTTCCTCTAACACGCAATATTCCTCTGCATTATAGCATTATGTAGGCGGGTAGGGCTAGTCTTTTCCTGCGGCGCAGCCCCGCTACTTCACGCTGTTTCGTGCTAAAATAAATAGCAATACATGAGCATAAGAAAGAGCAAGAGTGGAGGATATATGACCTTAGCAGAAGAATTAACCTGGCGCGGATTTATCAATCAAACGACGTTTGCCAATGTTAATGACATCAATGAACCGCGCACTTTCTACATCGGCGTTGACCCGAGTGCACCAAGCATGACGATTGGCAACTTGGCCGTTATGATGCTATGCCGGCACTTCATCGACCATGGACACACGCCGCTGTTGCTTGTGGGAGGCGCAACCGGGATGATTGGTGACCCAGACGGCAAAAAGCAAGAGCGCGATCTCCGCAATGCCGAAACGGTGGCGCGTAGTGTTGAGGGCTTGACGGCGCAATTTCGACAGATATTTCGCGGCCAGGATTTTGCAGTAGTCAATAATGCCGATTGGTTTGCTCGCGTTAATTATGTCGATTTTTTGCACCAGATCGGTAAGCACGTGAGTATGACGCAGCTACTCGACCGCGATTTTGTACAACAACGGATCGGCGAAGGCGGGGCAGGCATTAGCTATGGTGAATTTAGTTATGCATTAATTCAAGGCTATGACTTCTTGCATCTGTACCGCGAGAAGGGTGCGACGCTGCAATTGGCTGGTGCCGACCAATGGGGTAATAGCGTGACAGGCGTGTCGCTCATTCGTAAGCTCGAGGGCGGTGAAGCTCATGTCTTGACGGCGCCGCTCGTGATTAATAAGCAGACAGGGGTGAAATTTGGCAAGTCGGAAGGTGGTGCAGTTTGGCTTGACCCAGCGCTGACGAGCCCATACAAATTCTATCAATTTTGGCTCAACTGCGATGATGAGACGAGCGAAGACTTGATCAAGATCTACACGTTACTTAATCAAGCAACTATCGAAACATTAATCGACACCCATCGCGCTAACCCTGGCGCGCGCACCCTACAAAAGGCTCTCGCACGAGAAGTAACCGATATCGTCCACGGCCATGAGCGCCGCGAGAGTGTGGAGCGAGTAACCAGTGTGCTCTTTGGCGACGATGACCTATCGACACTGCGCGAGGAAGATCTTGATGCGCTGGCCGACGAGATCCCAACCGTCTCACCTCAATCAGTGGTCGCCGCTCTGGTGGAGGCTGAGGTCTGCGCTAGCAATGGCGAAGCACGCCGCCTCATCAAAAACAATGCCATTAGCCTTGATGGTGCAAAAATCACCAGTGATCAACCAGCGACGAGTCCAAGCTTGATCAAAAAGGGTAAGAATAGCTTCGTGCTTGTACGATAGATGGATGTTTCCGGTGGCTTGCGCTCGGTAGAATGGTAGCGACCGATTTTCTATTATGTATTTGTCATATTTTATGGTATGATAATGGCACATTAATTAGCTACAAGAGGAGAATTTGTCATGAAAAAATTGATTGCATTTGATCTAGACGATACGTTGGCAGTAACGAAGTCGCCCGTGAGCGACCGGATGGCGGCTCTGCTGGGGCGCTTACTGGAGAAGTATGATGTATGTGTCATCACTGGTGGAGACTTCAAGCAGATCCAAAAGCAGGTGACCAGCCGCCTTGATGTATCACCCGAATTGCTGGCCAAGTTTCACGCTATGCCGACGTGTGGCACGCGCTATTATCGTTTCGACCCGCACGCAGGCGAGTGGCAGTTGCAGTATGCTGAGGATCTGACGGATGAGCAAAAGGCGCAAATCGTGAGTGTGCTTGAGTCGACTGCACGGGAGATGGGGATCTGGTGTGAGCACCCAGCAGGTGAGATTATCGAGGATCGTCAGAGTCAGATCACTATATCTGCATTGGGTCAGCAGGCCACTCCGGAGGAAAAATACGCATGGGCAGAGAAATACAAGGACATCCGGCCAATTTACCGCGACAAAGTAGCGGCACAGTTGCCTGGCCTCGAAGTGCGTATTGGTGGCACTACCAGCACCGACATTACCCGTCCTGGCATCGACAAAGCCTATGGCATGAAGAAGCTGCTTGAAGCTAATGGGCTAGAAAAAAGCGAAGTCCTCTTCTTTGGTGATAAGATCGAAGAAGGCGGCAACGACTACCCAGTCCGCGCGATGGGTATCGACAGCATTGCCGTCAATGGTTGGGAAACAACCGCCTATGCTCTAGATGGGGTCTTGGGTGTAACGGAGTAAAAGGAGCTCAGTAATGTCGAAGGATGGTGATGAAACTTCTACAAAGACGGTAGATAGCTCAGACAAAGCACTACTGGACTCTCGTGGTGATCCAGTAGCGCTCATACTAACAGATAGCGAAGTAGAGATGCTTATGCGGTTTATTCATGAATTCAGGCTTGGCCCAAAAGCTCCTTCTGATGAAGAATGGAAGTGGCTAGAGAGTGTGCAAGGGCTTCCTTCTACTGACTACTATGGAGAATTGTTTGAGAAACTGAACAAGTTCCGTGTTGCTGCTATCACATATAATGGCAGGTAAAAACGGACCATGAATAAAAATACTCACCTAGCAGGGTGAGTATTTTATAGTGAATAACGAATAAACTAAAGTTACTCTTTACTGAGCTTTTTATAACAGAACCGCGCAAGCTCTGGCGCAATGATGTCGTATGTCTTGCCGGCGAGCAGACCTCCAGCAATGAAATCCTCCTGTGTGACGTCGGCAAGGGCAATGCTCGGTGGGATAAAGTTGTCCTTTTCGTCTTCTGTGTCAAACTCAAAATCTATCAGCACAAGCCCAGCCAGATCCTCGATAAATATATCAATTTCGGCGAGTGTGCCATCGATCACGACGCGGTAGCGGTCCTTTGCAACGCGCTTTGCACTGCAACGTGAGAGTGCTGCGAATTCTTCCTCTGTCAAAGGGATGGTTTGCTCAATGTGCTCTGACGCATCACTTGCTGCAAGGAGGTCTTCTTGGTGATTTCATATGTTTTGCTGTTTTGTCTGAGCCGAAGGTGAGAATGCGCTGGTGTGTCTGGGATATAAATATCAACAATGCGAGTTGGCTTGGTTGCTTTGATTTTTTGCGGCAGCTCTTTTGCGAGGAATGTGCGCTCTCGTTCTAACTGTTGGCTCATTGCTTCTCCTTTACTATATCAATAAGTTTGGGTGATTATCTTGCTTGTTTCGTCTGTTGGGGCTATCAAGTATTTATTGCGCTCAATAGATTTTATTCTTAGTGAATTATATTTGAGAAATAGAACACTTCTATAGAATTCTTGAGGAAGGATGCAAAAAAGAAAGCTCCATGCCGCAAATTATAAAAAGTGCCGCAAGAAACGGCAACAAAACAAACCTATGATGGCTGGTGCGGATGAAAGGACTTGAACCTTCACGCCACGAGGGCACATGCTCCTAAGGCATGCGTGTCTACCAATTCCACCACATCCGCATAGCAAGGTTATTATACCAAATGAGCTGGTGTATCTGCAACCTTAGCTGCGTCCATCAGCTCGGCGGAAAAAGGTGAGGTGTGCGTTTCCATAACTACGATTGTCCACCACAACAATGTCGTTTGCTAATTTTGGCCCCTCACCTATTCCTGTATGTGATAATACCATAAATCCGCCTGGTTTGAGAAGGGTAAAAAGCCGGCTAACTGCTGCAAGCTGGAGATCGTGGTAGGGTGGGTCGGCAAAGATGATATCGAAGGCTTCGCCATCGTACGTATCAAGCCATGGGCCGACGCCAGCTTTGACTGCAGTAGCGGATGGATCAGCACCGAGCGCTGCGATATTTTTGCAGAGGATGGCAAAGGCGAGGCGATCACGCTCGACAAACAACGCCTGGCGCGCTCCACGGCTCAACGCCTCTAGACCAACGGCACCAGTGCCCGCAAAGGCATCGAGGGTACGGGCATTTTGCACTACATCGCCAAGCGAATTAAACAGCGCATTGCGCACTCGCTCGCCCATTGGGTGGGTACGGCGGTTATCTGGCGCATCGAGCCAACGCCCGCCATAGCGTCCTGCAATTACTCGGACTTTCATAATGGATAAGCCTCACATAGTGCACTGTACCACGCGAAGGCAACAGTGCGAATAATCTCTGGGATGAGCTCATTGCGCGTCTGCAAGGCTAAGCCCGTCGTCCAGCCATTACGCCAAAAAGTGTGATACATATCAAGTGCATACACCCGCTGCACTGCTCGCAAAAAGACTGTCTCCAGACCGAGTTGCTCTGCCTCAGCTACCCACTCGGGCGATGGGCAGGTGTCTGCAAAACGGGCAGTGCGCATCGAGGCGGCCACGCCAAGCTCAAAGAGAATATGCGTCGCAAAGACGCCTTTCGCCCCCCAGTATTCCCAGTTTTTGTTAATGGTGTCGAGCCCCGTCGTCCCGTGAATGAAGTTCTTATCTAAGACGGTAAGGCGTTCCTCTTTGGGGCGACCCCAGAGTTCCTCGATTTTATCACTCAGCGGATAGTGATGAGCCGGTGTGAGGCCATCGACGATAGCGTGCGACATCCACGCCGCCTCAAAGGCAGCACGCACTGTGTTGTTTTGACGTAGTGCTTGAACAAGATTGTAATGATGATCGAGAATCATAACGACGAGGTCGCGGTCGTCTGGCTTGGTAGGGTCGATGTAGTGCCAGGGTTCATCGACGCTGGGGCTTTTGCGTTTGATACCGTCGGGACCATTATTACCCTCGAAATGGAGAATGTCGCGCGAGCTTGGGAAGTGAAGAATGGCGACATGGTGGCTGCACATCTGACCAAGGTCGCGCCGTGCGAGCTGGTCGATTCGCTGATGAACACCAACCAAGTGCCCCGACTGGTCTCGAAAGGTTGTTCCACTGTACATATCTCATATAGTATAGCAGATTTTGGCGTGGCTGAATCGTTACTATGGATGTGTTTTGTCGAGATTATCCACGTTTCATTATTTTGATGGTATTCCATGCTACTCAATGGGGTGTAGCGAGCTGATGCTATGCGAGCAGGAGAGGTCTGATTGATTTTGCTTATCTACCCGCTCTTGCGTTTCTTCTCCGAAAATACTACGCATACCTAGTATTCCTCATACTATATAGATTTGATGACTTTATGTAACAAACAGTGGCTGTACTTCATTAGATGAAATGATAAAGATTACTATGAGGAGAAGGTTCGGTATGTGGGCGAAATACTCCAAAATGGCATTCCCAACCCTAAATGGGTGAGAACGGAGAGAATGAAAAAGGTAGAATTAAAAATAGTTGAGATTACCTCAGCTTAATTGAGTGTCGTGAGTCGTTGATTGCGTTGCACGGCTGCCTGGAGCTCCGGGTAGTGTTCGAGTGAATCACCACTCGCGATAAAGATTTGCGCTGCTTTTTGGGCTCGGGCGATTGCCTTGCTGTCAGCTAGGCTCGCAATGCGCAGATTGAGTGCGCCATGCTGAGCTTTGCCGTAAATTTCGCCCGGGCCGCGGAGCTGCATGTCGACTTCTGCTAAGTGAAAGCCGTCGCTAGAGGCCTCCACCTCACGCAGACGCTGGCTCGGCTTACTGTGGTTATTAAGCAAAAGATAGCAGTAGCTCTGGCGTGCGCCACGCCCCACTCGGCCACGCAGCTGGTGGAGCTGGGCAAGACCAAATCGCTCGGCATCCTCGATCATCATCACTGTCGCATTTGGCACATCAACACCAACTTCTACTACTGTGGTACTCACGAGAATATCATATACATGCTGGTGAAATTCTTGCATCACCCGTTCTTTGTCGGCAGGCTTCATCTTGCCGTGAAGCAAGCCAATTCGCCACCGGCCTAAGGTGCTACTCTTGAGGTGGCGTACAGTTGTCTCAACACTGCGCGCATCATTATCTGGGTTGTCATCGATGAGACCACAGACGATATAGGCTTGGCTGCCAGCCTCGAGCTCCTCTGTGACGCATTGGTACAGGGCTGGGCGCGAGGCGGGAGATATAATCTTGGTGATGATTGGTTGGCGACCCGCCGGGCGCTGACTAATAATGCTAATGTCAAGCTCGCCATAGACGGTTAGGGCAAGGCTGCGGGGGATCGGTGTTGCTGTCATAGCAAGTAGGTGTGGCATATGGCCGGATTTATCAAGGAGCTTCTGGCGCTGCGCCACGCCAAAGCGGTGCTGCTCGTCGATTACTACAAAGCCAAGCCGCGCAAAGTTCACCGAGTCTTGGATGAGTGCGTGCGTTCCTACTACGACATCTACCTCGCCGCGTGCAATTCGCTGTACAAGCTCACTGCGCGCAGCACCGGTCACGCTGCCAGTTAGCAGCCCAACTTTGATACCGAAGGGCGTAAGTAATGCATCGAGCGTGGTGGCGTGCTGACGGGCAAGAATCTCTGTCGGTGCCATTAGGGCGGTTTGGTAGCCAGCACTGGCAGCCTGACGAGCGGCCAGGCCAGCGACCACTGTTTTGCCACTGCCCACGTCACCTTGGAGGAGGCGATTCATTGGTGTATTACGCTGAAAGTCTTGCAGGATATCCCAGGCCGCTCGGCGTTGATCGTCTGTGAGAGTAAAGGGTAGAGCACTCACAAATGACTTCACGATAGCTTGCTCAAACGGTATGACATAGCCTTGGAGCTGAGCATGCGCCTGGCGATTGAGCTGACTAGCAAGCAGCAAGCTAAAGAGTTCCTCAAAGGCAAAGCGCTGGCGTGCTCTTGCGATACCCTCTGATGTGGTAGGGAAATGCATCGCAAGCAGCGCCTCGCTCCGGCTCATTAAGCCTTCGCGTGCAACAATGTGCGAGGGGAGTGTTTCGGGCAACATTGTTATCAGTGGTCGTAGCTCAGTGAGTAGTTTGCGCACCAGCTGGCTTTTGAGGCCGTGTACTGCGTGGTAGATGGGTAGCAGGTTGGTGTCATGATGGACAAGCTCTTTGACACGCTCGGCACTTGGGTTGGTGAGTTGGTAGCGGCCATTCTTATACTCAAATTGTCCCCGAAAGTAACATTCATCCCCACTCGCAAGCTGCTGCACTCGATACGGCTGGTTAAACCACACGGCGTTGAGCTTGCCCGAGCTATCTGCCAGTACTGCTGTAGTAATGCGGAGACCACGCCGCACTGTGCGCGTGCTGATTGATTCGCAGCGCGCCGTGATCGTCACATTGCCTGGTGTCAGTGTTGCGATTGAGCTCGCTGCAGTAAAATCATCGTGCTTGCGTGGCAAAAACATGATGAGATCATTGACAGTTAAGAGCCCAGCCTGAGCCAATTGCTCAGCTGTTTTTGGCCCAACGCCTTTGATTTGAGAGAGCTGTGTCGATACGTTCACATTTTTATTGTACCGCACCTGGTGCAAATGTGCTGCCCTGTGCTATAGTATAAGCAGTAAGCTAACGGGGGAAGTGTGAGTAAAATTGCAAATTATTTACGCAGTCATATTGCCGGGTCTGTTTCGACTCGGGCCGATTGGCGTGCGTCAGTCAGTGCAGATGCCGGTATTCTAGCGGCAACGCCAGAACTCGTGGTCGTGCCGCGCGTCGTGAGTGATATTCGCAAGATCACCCGTTTTGCCTGGCAAATGGCCGAGAAGGGCCACAGGATACCAGTCGTTACACGCGGCGCTGGTTGTGGTGCGCTGGGTGGTGCCGTGGGGCAGGGGATACTGCTCGATACGACAGCCCTCGACACGATCTTTGAATATGATGGCAAATCGCAGCGGGTTCGCGTCCAGCCAGGTGCCCCAGCGCGCAGTGTAGCAGCAGCGCTGAGCATGCATGGTGCTGGTGTCGGGCCGCTGACTGGTCAGCGAGGTACAGTTGGTGGAGTTATTGCAGCTAGTGCACACGGAACACTGCTAAGCCGAGCGACCAATCCAGCTGAAGCGATTGACCAGATCGAGGTTGTGCTTGCCAATGGCGATGTCATGCAGACAGAGCGTCTCTCGCGGCGTGAGCTCAGCCAGCGCAAAGGCTTGCCTGGGTTTGAAGGTGATATCTATCGTGGTATCGATGCGATTATTACTGACAATGCAGCGCTGATCGAACAGATTAACCCCAATGACACATCTGGTTATAGTGGTATTGCACGGGTCAAGCAGCCCGATGGGACGTTTGACCTTGGGCCGCTCTTTGTGGGGAGTGAGGGGACGCTGGGGGTTATTGACGAGCTGATTCTCAAGACAGAATTCTTTAGCTTTCGCAAGACAAGGGCAGCTTTGGTATTTCGGAGTAGTAGCGATGCTCAGGCAGCGATTGATGATATTGATACACTTCAGCCAGCACAACTCAGCTATCTCGATGCAGTGATTTTTGAGCAACTCCGCCGTGATGGCAGAAAATATGCTTTTTATGAAGCGGCTGCCCAGCAGTTTACGCCACAGGCAGTTTTGCTCGTGACGCTTGATGATTTTAATAACCGGACACGTGCGCGTAAGCAGGCCAAGCTTGAGCAGCTGCAATCTGCGGGCGAGACGATCGTCACCATTGTTGAAGATGACGATGATGAAGATGTAGCGGCAGGGTTTGCTGCGCTTGATCAGTATCGCTGGCCCGATGCCGCGCATATTGGTGCGCCGCGCTTGTTTGAGGGGTTTTATGTGCCGCCGCAGCGCTTCGAAGAATTTGCTCGGGCACTCGTGCCACTTGCTCGTGCACTGCAGTTGCCACTGCCCCTTGCTGGTTATCCTAGCCTGAACCTCTACGGCGTTTATCCGCGCTTCTCGCTGCGTAAAGTGAGTGATAAACAGAAGATCTTTAAGCTCTACGACGAGCTCACTAAGCTGCTTGCGCTATACGACGGCCATTTGGTGATGAGCGGTGGTGAGGGTCGGCTCAAAACTCGTTTTGTGCGCGCCGCGCAAAACCCAGACCTTACAGCTCTCTACCAGCAAATCAAGCAGCTCTTCGACCCTCACGGCATTCTTAATCCTGGGACAAAAACCACTCTACAAGCTCGCACTATTACTGCAATGCTACGCAATGAATATACGGTGGATTGGCAATAAAACTTTGCGGAAGAAATATACTTGCTATCTGCAGTAATTGATTTCTTTATCATGCCTCAATAAAATAGAGGAAGAAAGAGGCTAACGAATATGAGTGTCGATCAACGCATAATATCCCGTAACCCCGCCACCAACGAACCAATCTGGTCTGGAAGTCTTGCGGATGACGCTACAATCGCACGAGCTGTTTCTGTCGCAACGCGTGCACAGCGGACATGGGAGGCGACACCGCTTGATGCACGCAAAGACATTATCCGCGCCTTTGCCGACCAAGTGACGACACATAGCGAGGATGCAGCACGCATTATTTCGCAGGATAATGGCAAGCCACTCTGGGAAGCGCGCACCGAAGTCAAATCACTTGGTAATAAAGTACAGGCAGTCTTCGATGCCTATGACCAACGGGCTCAGACAGTTACGAAACAAGTCAATGGACGCCAGTCGGTGACGCGTTATCGACCTCATGCTGTTATGGCAGTGCTGGGGCCGTACAACTTCCCAATGAGTATGCCAAATAGCCATGTCATGCCTGCTCTTCTTGCCGGTAATACCGTTATTTTCAAACCGAGCGAGAAAGTACCGTATGCTGGTGAGTACTACGCGCAACTCTGGCAACAGGCTGGACTGCCAGATGGGGTGCTTCAGGTTATTCATGGCGATGGAGATGTAGCGCAAAAGCTCATTGCACATCCTCAAGTGAACGGCGTCCTTTTCATTGGTAGTCGAGCGGCTGGCGTGTCGATCGAAAAGCAGCTTGCTGGTGCACCAGACAAGATCTGCGCCCTCGAAATGGGTGGCAATAGCCCGCTTGTCATCTGGGATTATGATGATGTACGCCTCGCGGTGCACATTGCGCTGCAGTCTGGCTATATTTCAAGCGGCCAACGCTGCTCATCGGCGCGGCGGCTTATCGTTAACGCGACGATTGCAGGCGAATTTATTCCTGCACTTCGGCAAGCGGTTGAGAGTATTGTCGTTGGTAATCAGTTTGACACCAATCCAACGCCTTTCATGGGTCCGTTGGTTGACTATGGGGCGGTTCGTCATTTCTTTGATAAGTACCATGCTGCCGTCTCAGCTGGCGCGCATGTTCTCGTTCCGGCTGAACCAATCCCGACGCTTGGTGACAACTTTGTCAGTCCTGGGTTGATCGATGTCACTGGCATGCCATTGCCAGATGAAGAAATCTTCGGACCACTCCTTCAGGTGTCAACAGTGCAGACGCTGGCCGAAGCAATTACCCAAGCAAACGCAACACAGTTTGGGCTTGCTGCTGGCATCGTCACTCGTGAGCGTGCACAATACGAAGCGTTTTATCAGCAAACAAAGGCAGGCATTATTAACTGGAATCAGCCACTGACTGGTGCAACGACTGCGGCTCCATTTGGTGGAGCGAAGGCTAGTGGCAATTACCGATCGGCTGGATTCCTGTCGGTTGACTACTGCTCATACCCATGCGCGTCGATTGAGGATGAGTCACCAGCGGTGCCAGCAACGTTGCCAGCTGGGGTGATGTATTAAATAACTAAAGTGAGTTGACATAGATGGCAAATGGTGTATGATAGTGCCATGAAACAATCCTACTCTGTAGCGCAATTGCGAAGTGTCCTGCTCTATCTGTCAATTGGCTTGCTAACATTGTGCGCACTTCTCGGGATTCTTGCAGTATTATCGCAAGAAATTGATTGGCGAATCCTATTCACGACGTTTTGCGCCGCAATCGCATCATTAATTGCTATGAGCAACATATCGCGACTTACGGATAACCGAATAGTTATAAAAATTCTATCCATTATGTCGATCATCCTCAATGTTCAGTGGTTTACTGGTATGTTTGTTATCCAGTGGAATCTCTATCGGTTCCTTAGTTTTTGTCGTCCCTCTGTCAGTACGGGGAATCGATACAATAGACATTATAGCGACTATAGCAGCTATGACTACGAAGGTCATGTTCAGACACGAATATGCAGCGACTTCCTCTCGATTACGACAAAGCTTACGCTCACAGCATTAATTATTGCACTACTCATTACACTTAGCGTAAAGACCTTGTCATACGCCAACAAAAACTCTTTCATCATAGGAATGAAAATGATGACGGTTACTTGCGCCAGTCTTTTAAGCATGGCATGTTTGAGTATGGTATGGTTTAATGTGCGAGATACGTCAAGTACGCTACGTTTTTTGGTAGTTTTTGGTATACTCACTGTATTTGGTTTAATAGTAACGCCTATTTTGGTACATCTAGAGAAGGTACAGCGCTACCTCCAACCTACACAACCAAATACACTAGTACAGAATGAGCAGCAGCTTCGGCACGAGATTGAATGCCAAGTGCGAGCACAAATTGCCGCCGAACAGCAAACAGCAAAAGCGGAGGAACAAGCTCAAGTACCTCCCACAGCTTCGAATGAAGATAGTGCAATGCATGATGTGTAGCATGATTGATGAATTAACAATGGGTGATTATGCTCCCGATAATGATGGGTGGTGCTGAATGCAAGAGGTGATGGGTATTGCAGATTGACGGCAACTCAATAATTCCCTATGATCAGATCATGCAAACAATTCGCCATAAATACCTGACTGTCATTATCCTATCCCTTGCATTAGCAATACTATCGCTTGTCAGCAATATCTACTTTCCTCAAGAAATGGAAGGGCAGTGGCAGCTATACTCTTGTATCCGCAAGATATTTAGTAAGTTATTTAATGCAGGTGTTGTCTGAGCGGCGTTGCCATTCTTGGCAGGGTGGAGGTCTCAAAGCTTGGTAAAAGCGGCGATCAGTGGCGCTGCTATTGCAGAGCTTACACTGCTACTCCATTACGGTATCGGCTATCTTATTGGGGTGTATGATTCCACGATATTTATGGCGAATTCATTTTGGTTTATTGCTGCTCTTGTGCTATGTGCACCACTGGGAGCGTGTGGCTGGATTGCAGCTTTGCCAAAAAAGTCATCGCGTATATTCTGGTTTATTCTGCCGATAGGGGCAATTCTCGAGCCCTTTGTGACTCGAAAACTAATACCATACTCGATAGTGCAGCCATGGCCTGAAGTATATTCAGATTACATTAGCGGTGCAGTGCTGCTGCTTGTTGGTGTTGTTGGTATAATTCTTGTGAGATCGAAGCGGGAAGTAATGATCAAAGATAAAGGCTAGAGTATTTATGGCTGTTTTATGTTTCCTGATGGGGGATATATACAGCCAGGTGATGACACGGTTGGATCAACAAAAACAGAGTAGGCGCTCACAACCCTCTTTATTTTAGACTGACTAATTCCTTAATATCCCCATAAAATGACGAAAGTTTATCTACTGTCTTGTGGCCAAGAACTTTATCTATCGCGAGACGCCCAATACTTTTGGGTATTGGCTGGTCGTCCGGCTGAGCTTCTACATCGCTTTTTGCGGAAGTGTTTTAAGGCAGTAGGTCATTTTCGGGTTGCTTTGGTACATCCTGGGGGGTAGAGCTTCACACATTAGTTATTGTTTAACTTATTAACGCAATGCTGCAGTCGAGGGGTTAGTCGTTTAGAATAACTCATCTATCAAGAAGTACTACTAAATGCATTGTTATATTTCGGATAACCGATACAAAAAAGCACCAGTCTTCTGATTTATACACACTACATCGAGGCTTCCAACACCTCTCCGAGAGCGTGCTATGCAGCGGGCATCAGGCGCAA
The DNA here is from genome assembly GCA_963528475.1 of uncultured Candidatus Saccharibacteria bacterium. Classification (GTDB taxonomy): domain Bacteria; phylum Patescibacteriota; class Saccharimonadia; order Saccharimonadales; family Saccharimonadaceae; genus Saccharimonas. The sequence continues at coordinate 34,994 of CAURVP010000008.1, forward strand.
TAGCTTGAAGAAAAAGATCGCGAGCAGTTGGCTGCCCAAACGTTGGGAGATGAAGAAAGTTACCACCAACGGCATTGTCTACAGCATAAGCACGCGTCAGACCGGCATGATCAGACTGGTCTTCTGGTGATTCCCAACGGCTACAGCCGCGTGGGCAGTCTCGAAACACCCGCTCCGGCAAGGATATTGTTCCTTGGCCAGGTGTGGGGCGGATGCGCCCAATTACTGTCCCATCGGGGTCGTCATGAAGGCCTAAATAATGCACTGTATTGCCTGAGTCGTAGGTGATATCGACACGCTGCGTCACCTCCTCCGTCACGATACGCGCAAAAGTACCTCGGGCGCTCCACGGGCCGTAATTGAGAAATAGTGTTAAGCACACAATGACGACTAGAGTAAAGGTGAGACGTTTGTGGCGATGAAGAAAACGAGCAGGCATAGTAACTGCATTATACAATATAATTGCAGAAATGGTGAGTTAATCTGTTACCTGTACTCCCATAAAATTTGCCCACTCAGTATACCCTCGAGTTCCATCACTGAGTATCGGGCGCACGATACGGATATCAATTCGGTCGATGCGGAACCCAGCCTCCTCAAGCATGCGACGCGGGATGTCTATTGTCTTGTAATGCTGAAAGAATCGCCCAGACTGCGCGTAATCGGTGGCTGTTAAACGCTCAAAGCGAAGCCCCTGGTCGGATATAGCAAAGTTTGCAAGGAATGCACCACCAGGGACAAGAGCGGCACGGATTGACGCAAGAACAGCGGGAAGGTCTTCTTGCCTGAGGTGTATGAGACTGGCAAGGGCAAACACACCAACGAAGTTGCCCTTATAATCTAGTTGTCTCATGTCAAGGCATCGAGTTGTTACTTTTGTTGATACTCCTCGACGATGTAACTCTTCTATCATTGCTGGGCTATTGTCGACTGCCTCGACGTCATAGCCTTGCGAGGCAAAATACCGACTATACTGGCCTGGCCCACAACCTAAGTCAAGAACTCGGCCATGCGGTGGAAGCATTGCAACAAACGAACGCGCGAGGTCTTCATTGATAGTCTCAACACCATCCTTCAAGCCGTACGTCGGTGCTAAACGGTTGTAAGCGGCGAGGGAAGAGTTATATAGTGCTGTAGCTTCTTGCATATTAAATCTCCTTTTTCTATAGTAGCAGATAATCTCCGTGCTAACCATCGCTGCAATGGTATAGTATGTGAACAGTAGGGCAGTGTAATATCTTAGCGCTATTATAAAGAAGTGACAGACATGGATATATTTTGCGGAATAACGTGGAAAAATAACGGTAATCCTCATTACGAGATCATCCGTAATGGTGTCATTACTGCGATCAACTTGTCCGCCGGAATCCCAATATCACAGAGGGGCGAACGGCACTGCACTGGCTATTATGACTTTTCTTATGGCACTACTGGAGCACATACTCCTTGCCCGCATGCCGCTCAGGTGACCAAAGGACATCAATGTCGGTCTTGTCAGTTTCAAGAAGGTTTCGTAGCGCTACACAACACTAAACACCTGAATGCTGTGCCGCCACAACTACGCAACTACGTATCCCAAGAGCATTACCTATATTTGGCTGCTTTTGGAGGTGGGGTTGTAAAAGTTGGTACAGCTGCACGATCACGCCATCCAGCCCGTTGGTACGAACAGGGCGCGTTGGCAGCTATGAGGATTGCGAGCCGACCTGACGGAATAGCTATCCGTCAACTGGAATCTAGAATATCGCACGCTCATGGTATCGCGCAGACAGTTCGAGGTAATTTGAAGACCAATCTTATCTCTACTCTACCTTCTGCAGGACAGGTAACGGCTGATCTGCATGCTGTTTCTCGTCTAGTTGCAGACGACCGGGATATCTCAGTTTCAGACACGATTTGGTGCGATATGCTGCCGACGATCGTCAACCTGAAACAAAAGTCTGAAGAATGTCGCATTCTGCCTGCTGGTTCGATGTCATGGAGCCTCCTTGACGGACCTTATGCAATTGGCCAGTGCTTAATTTGGCATGGTCATTTGAGCAATTATTTGCTAGATATAAAGCTCCTTGTCGGACGGAGTGTTGTCTTTACAGACGTAGGCGAAGGTGAAGCTCCTTTACAAACGTCGTTATTTTGATAAATCAAATTTTAATATCTTTCATCTTGACTACACGCTACAACTGTAAGAGCCTGCGCACTGTGCACACGTATTACCTCCAGTCGGCGACACGTCGATGAGCTCCACAACACGAACAACGCCCACCCTGGTGGGTGAGCGTTGTTCATCATCTGGAACCGCATCCCAGCCTGTTTCGACTGGGGTGGGTTCGGGTAAGAGCTTGCTTGGTACGGATGAGAGGACTTGAACCTCCACGCCCCGCAGGGCACTAGCACCTGAAGCTAGCG
>CAURVP010000009.1:0-34482 GCA_963528475.1 uncultured Candidatus Saccharibacteria bacterium
GATGAGAGGACTTGAACCTCCACGCCCCGCAGGGCACTAGCACCTGAAGCTAGCGCGTCTACCAATTCCGCCACATCCGCAGATATACGCACCGCAGGCTCTTACCGTGTATTGTATACGAATTTCGGCCTTGCGTAAAGAGTTTTGTGGTACAATCAGGTAAATAAACTGTGGCGGGTCTGCCACTATTTTAGATTATGTAAGGAGTAATGATATGACCTCTGTCCATCCATCGTCCCAAAAGTTCAACAAACTAGAGTGGATACAACAAAAGATCGAAGAAATCCGAGAGGAGTGCGGCACCGCCAACTCGGGTGAAGCTGGAGATGAGCAGTATGCTGAGGTGCGCCGACGGATGGTTGGTGCGCTAGGTTTAATTGCTACACGATCAGGCGAAGATCTTACGCCAGATACTGCAGGACGCTTACTGTACGGCCTGGCTATATCATCACGCACCGGACAGCCAACACAGGGTGAGCTTACCGAAGAGGGCATCCGCATCATTCGCAAGATCAGCGGGATGGCGCAGCAGCCTGCCGAAGAAAATGACGCTAATACCATAGGAATAGCAGCATAATATAACTAATGAGCACGATGAAGCGCACCCAACACTCTGCTCCTGCGGCAACCGACCGTCGCAATGTGGTAGACCGCTATAAAGGGCTATCTCACCAAGTGATCGTTGCCGATCTTGATGAGCATGGCTCGGCACTTCATATTGCGATTGATAACGTCGTGCGCGATTTCAACATGGGGACGATCGTCCGCAGTGCCAATGCCTTTGGGGTGCGGCATGTCCATATCATTGGTCGGCGGCAGTGGAATAAGCGTGGCGCAATGATGACGGACACGTATCTGCACGTGCATTATCACCAAACGGTTGAAGATTTCTTACAGGCTATTACTGGTCGGTCACTCATCGCGGTCGATAATGTTGCCGGTTCGCAGCCTCTCCATTCGGTCGCATTGCCGCGTAGTGCCGTGCTTTTGTTTGGGGCAGAGGGGCCTGGTATTCGTCCCGAGCTGCTTGAGCGGGCTACGGGTATTGTTGCAATTGAGCAGTTTGGTAGTACGCGTAGCCTCAATGTCGGCGTAGCAGCGGGTATTGCGATGTATGCCTGGGTGCAGCAGCATCGGTTGTACCCAGATGAGGAGTAGAGATTCTACTCTTTTTACTCCTTTTCAAATATAAGGCAGCGAAGGGATATAGCGCTGCATGATGGTGCTATAGAGCGGTGAATCCATCCAAGGGCTTGTTTTTCCATGCCGTTTATGCAAAAATAGCAGTAACTATGACAAAACTTTCATCGGAATCATATCGGGGGGCGCGGGATTGGTATCCGGAAGATCTTCGCGTGCGCAAATACATCTTTCAAACCTGGCGTCACGTCGCCAAGAGCTACGGCTACGAAGAATACGATGCACCACTGCTTGAGCCAGTTGAAGTGTATGCCGCCAAGAGTGGTGACGAGTTAGTAAATGACCAGACGTATCAGTTTATTGATCGTGGTGATCGGCAGGTAGCGATCCGTCCTGAGATGACGCCGAGCGTCAGCCGGATGATTGCCAAGCACCGCCAAGAGATCGCCTATCCAGCACGTTGGTTTAGTATTGCCCAGTTTATGCGCTATGAGCGGCCACAACGGGGGCGCGAGCGTGAATTTTGGCAGATGAATGTCGATATATTTGGTGTTGATAACATGCAGGCCGAGGCCGAGATTATCGCACTTGGTAGCCGTATTATGAAGGCCTTTGGCGCGACGGACGACATGTACACTATTCGCATCAACAACCGCCAGTTGATCAATCTCATGATGGCGCAGTTTCTTGAGCTCGATGCCGTGCAGGCTCAGCTGATGATTCGACTGTTTGACCGCAAGAACAAGATTCCACCACAGGCCTTTCGCGATCAGGCGATTGAGATCTTTGGTGAGGCGGCGGCACCGGTCGGCTTGCAGCGGATTGCTCAGCTCTTGACGGCACGTACTATGGCCGATCTCCCTGAATCGATTCGCGATAGTGAGGCGGTGCGCGATGTGCAGCGGCTCTTTACACTACTTGAGCGTAGCGGCATAACAAATGCTATTTTCGATATCACGCTCATGCGTGGACTAGATTATTACACGGGTACAGTGTTTGAGTTCTTCGACACGCATCCAGATAATAACCGTTCGCTCTTTGGTGGTGGGCGCTATGATGGCTTAGTGGGGATGTTTGGCGCTGAGCCTATTAGTGCAGTCGGCTTTGCACCGGGCCTATCAATGATGCAGCTCTTTCTCGAGGCGCATCAGCTGCTACCAGAGTTTAGCTCCACAACCGATATTTATATGATCGTCCTTGGCGGGGCAATGCGCGGTGCACTAGAGCTAGCGGACGACCTGCGCGATGAGGACGTCAATGTGGAAGTCGATTTCACTGGCCGCAAACTAGACAAGCAGCTCAAAGCGGCGATCAAGAAACAGATCCCATATTTCCTCTTTGTTGGTGAGGATGAGCTGGAGAATGAGATCTACACCCTCAAGAATATTGCGACGAGCGAGGAGCAAAAGCTCAGTCTGGAGCGTGTCGTCAGTGCCGTTAAGGATTACCGTCGTCAGCCATCGCGCAGTGAAGATGATGACTTTGATTTATCGTAGTATCACCATCTATGTCTCTATGACAGCTATAACTCATCTCTGTTAGCTTCCCGTTTTGCTCGTCTTGCGAAATAGCATATATACCATGCATACTTGGGTCTGTCGCATGCCTATTTCACACTGCCAGCGACATATGATACAATAGCCAACTATGAAGACGACACTAGACCACCTATCAGACACCAAAGTACGCGCCACAATTACCGTTGGTGCAGACGAACTGGAGGCAGCTCGCCAGGTTGCTTTGCGTAAACTCGCCAAGACGACTAAAGTTGATGGTTTCCGCAAGGGCCATGCCCCGCTCGAGTTGGTTGCAAAGAATACCAATCCAGAACACCTCGCCGAGGAGACGCTTAACAACGCCCTGAGCAAAGCAGTTGCTGCAGCCTTCCTCGAGAGTGACGTGCAGGTGCTTGAACGCCCAGAGGTGGAGATTAAGAAGTTTGTGCCTGGTAGTGAGCTAGAATTCACTGCTGAGGCAGAGGTTATGCCCACGATTACTCTCGGTGACTATAAGAAACTCAAGCTCAAGCCAGCGAAGATAACCGTTACGCCAGAAGAAGTAACGGAGATCCTTGACCGGATTCGCCACAGCATGGCCGAGCGTACGGACACCGATGAAGCAGCTCGGGACGGCGATGAAGTGACAATTGACTTTGTTGGTAAGCGCGATGGTACACCTTTTGCTGGTGGCACCGGGAAAGATTACCCGCTTGTGCTCGGCAGCAAGTCATTCATTCCAGGCTTCGAAGAGGCATTGATTGGCCTTAAGGCTGGTGAAACGAAGGCGGTTGAACTCACCTTTCCGAAGGACTACCATGCGAGCAAACTAGCTGGGCAAGCAGTCGTTTTTGATACGACCGTCAAGAAGGTCAAGAAAGTGACACTGCCTGAGCTGACTGATGAGTTTGCTGCAAAGGTTGGGCCATTTACTTCTATTGAAGATCTCAAGAAAGATATCGAGAAAGAAATTACTGCGCAAAAGCAGCGTGAAGCAGATGATGAGCTGCGCGACGTAGCCGTCAAGCAGTTGGCCGATGCCAGTACGGTAGCCATCCCGGAGGTATTGCGAGCCGACCAGCTTCGCTCGATCGAACAAGACTTGGTGCAGAACCTCGCTCACCGCGGTCGCACTCTTGAGCAGTATCTTGCCGAGAAGGAATATAAGGACAAAGACGAGTGGATCGAGAAGGAGGCTAAGCCAGCGGCCGATGAGCGCATTAAGGCTGGGCTTGTCCTGGCTGAGTTGAGTAAGGCCGAGAAGATCGAAGCCACAGCAGAGGAGCTACAAGAGCGCATCAGTGCCTTCAAGCAACAGTATGCCAATGATGCAACCATGGTGGCGCGCTTTGATGAGCCAGAGGTGCAGCACGAGATTGCCAACCGCCTCTTGACAGAGAAGACGATCGACTGGCTGGTAGCGCAGAATACTAAGAAGTAGCAGACTAGTACAGCTCGCATAGCAGAAATTAGCACTCTATATTGACGAGTGCTAATTTTCTCGTTACAATAGTACTATGATGAAACCGAATGATTACCTAGTGCCCAACGTCATTGTCCGCACACGTGATGGTGAGCGTGGCTACGATATATACTCGCGTTTGCTCGAGGATCGCATTGTCTTCCTCGGCGAAGAAGTAACCGAGATGACAGCCAATGTCGTTGTCGCGCAGCTTCTCCATCTTGCCAATGAAAATCCAGACAAAGACATCCAGCTCTATATCAACAGCCCTGGTGGCAGTGTGTATGACGGCCTCGCAATCTACGATACTATGCAATACATCGGGCCGGATGTGCAGACGATTGGCATTGGCCTGCAGGCAAGCATGGGTGCCTTCTTGCTTAGTAGCGGTGCGAAGGGTAAACGCTTTGTCTTGCCTAATGCTCGAGTGATGATCCACCAGCCTAGCAGTGGTACGCGCGGCAAAGTAACAGACCAAGAAATTAGCTTACGCGAGAGTATCGCCCTCAAGGAGCGGCTGGCCACCATTATGGCGGACAACACTGGCCAGAAACTTGATAAAATCAAGGCTGACATGGAGCGTGACTACTGGCTGAGTGCCGCAGATGCCGTGGCGTATGGCCTAGCCGATGAAGTGATTGGCCAGCACGCAAACGCAAAATAGCACGAGTAGCTGCTTTGTGCTATAGTAAGGTTATGACACAACATAGCGACCAATCGACAACCCAGTCTACAAACACTCCACCTCGAGTAAAAAAGCCCCGACGCTTCCGTTCACGGCGTATGACTGTTGTTATGTTGGTAACAATCGTGTTGATTATTGTCTGTATGGCGGCGCTTGCCTTTTTCTATCAGGCCAAGCGAGACACTAAGGAGCTTATGCGCACCCAAACCGTTATGGGAGATGTATTAGCGCGTGCGGCTGACTACTCATCAGGGAAGGCGATATCGTGGGATAATTATGCAATGGGTAGCGTGTCTGGTGTTATTGCCACGCAGGCTGAGCGTGAGCAACTACTCGCAAAGAATCCATTCGTCAATTGTCCAGGCCAGTGCGATGGTTGGTTGTCGGTGGCTGATGCTAAACGCCGAGATCAGACAATTGACGAAGGGTTCTCGCTATCACCGTCAACAGAAGAGGGTGTGTTTCTACAGTATGTTCGTGAGGTGCTGCAAGATCCAAGCACAAAGTGTGCTCTTTGGAATCACGGACCAGTCCAAAAGTTGTGTATATCTCCCAAAACAGGGCGATATGTATACAATGTCGGCGGGCACGCTCGAGGCTTGTATGAGTGAGAATAATTATACGTAGCTCCTAGTATAGATTTTTAAATTTTAAATTTTAAATAGAAAAATGCTTGACGCACTCGCAGCTCATTCGCTATAATGAGATGTTAATGAAGGTTGTGTAATATGGGTTAGGTGCGGACTACGCCGGTGGCGTGGCGTTTTAGTGTGCGAAAACTTATATTGAGTAAAGCTTCGGTGCCACAACAAATGCACGAGCAGGGTTTTGGAGTCCTTGCACGTGCGGATATGATAACAATAATTCAAGAGGAGTTTACATGCCTACACCTACCACGGCAACAGCTGCTCCATCGCGTGTGTTTTTTACCAGCAATGACACCGCGCTGGCAGTACCCGACTTGCTGGCTCACCAAGAAGAATCCTGGAAGGACTTCGTCGAGACGGGCTTGAGCGAAATTTTTGCTGAGCTCAACCCAATCGAAGACTATACTGGCCAGAAGCTCGAGCTGCGCTTTAAGGATTATGCCTTTGGCGAGCCCAAGCATACAGAGCAGTTTGCGAAAGAAAACAACCTGACTTTCGACGCACCACTACAAGCCACCGTTGAGCTTATCAATAAGACGACTGGCGAAGTCAAGGAACAGAGCATCTACATGGGCGATTACCCTTGGATGACCGAACGCGCAACGTTTATCATTAATGGAACAGAGCGCGTAGTGGTAAGCCAGCTAATTCGGAGTGCTGGTGTACTGTTTAGTGCTGACCGCGTGGCAGGGCGCAACCTCTATGGTGCCAAGATGATCCCAGGTCGCGGGGCATGGCTCGAGTTTGAGACTAGTCCATCAGGCGCAATCTACGTCAAGATCGATCGCCGCCGCAAGATTGCCGCCACCACCTTGTTGCGTGCTCTTGGTATGAGCAAGGTGTCGGCCATTCGCGAGGCCTTTGCTGATATCGACACTGGTGAGATGAAATACATCGAAGCCACGCTCGAGAAGGATCCAGCGCATGGCATCAACGAAGCGTTGATTGAGGTCTATCGCCGCCTGCGCCCAGGTGACCTCGCTACGGTAGAGAATGCTCGCCAGATGATTGAGCGCATGTTCTTCGACTTTAAGCGTTTCGACTACAGCCGCGTTGGCCGCTACAAGATCAACCAGCGCTTAGGTGTTGATGTGCCCAATACGGCCGAATACCGCACATTGCAGATGAGTGATTTGATTGGTGTCTTGCGTGAAATTATTCGCCTTAACAACACACAAGAGCCAGCTGATGATATCGACTCGCTGAGCAATCGCCGTGTGAAACTGGTTGGCGAGTTAGTGGCACGCCAGTTCCGCGTTGGTATGCTCCGGATGCAGCGCAATGCAATGGACCGTATGAGCATGAGTGACCTTGAGACAGTTACGCCAAGCCAGCTGATTAATGCTCGCCCGGTAGTGGCAGCAGTGCGCGAGTTCTTCGCCAGTAGCCAGTTGAGCCAGCTACTTGATGAGGTGAACCCACTGTCGGAGCTGAGCCACAAGCGTCGTCTGAGCTCGATGGGGCCTGGTGGCCTCAGCCGCGAGCGGGCTGGCTTTGAGGTGCGTGATGCTCACCCCACCCACTATGGCCGGATTTGCTCGGTGGAGACACCAGAGGGTGCTAACATTGGTCTGGTGCTTAACCTCGCTACCTATGCACGTATCAACGAATACGGCTTTATTGAGACACCATACCTCAAGGTAGTTGATGGCCGCGTGACTGATGAAATCGTCTACCTCGATGCTTCGCAAGAAGTAACTGAGGTGATTGCCGATGCTGGTGCTCGCCTTAATGAGGATGGCACCTTCGTGCGCGATCGCGTTAGTGCACGAAAGTTCCTCCAGCCAGGGCAGGTAGATACCAGTGAAGTCACTTTCATGGATGCTGCACACAAGCAGATCCTTGGGTCGACCGCGAGTCTCGTGCCATTTATCGAGAAGAACCGTATTGACCGCAGCTTGACTGGCTCCAACATGCAGCGCCAGGCAGTGCCGCTTTTGCAGCCAGAGTCGCCAACGGTTGGCACTGGCATTGAGCACGAGGTGGCGCGCAACTCGAGCCAGCTTGTGACAGCCGAGGCCGATGGAGAAGTGATTCGGGCTGATGGCGAATCAGTCGAGGTGCGCTATGCGGATGGCGTCAAGCGCTACGACCTAATCCACTTTGCCAAGAGCAATGACGATCGTTGTATCAACCAAAAAGTTCGGGTTAGCCGCGGCCAAACCGTTGCGAAGGGCGACACTCTCATCGAGGGCGCGTCCATCGCCGATGGTGAGCTCGCCCTCGGTAAGGACTTACTGGTCGCCTTTATGCCGTGGGGTGGCTACAACATGGACGACGCGGTGATTTTGAGCCGTCGCTTGGTAGAAGATGATACCCTTACCAGCATCAACATCAAGGATTACACTGTCGAGGTACGTGAGACAAAGCTTGGTCCAGAGATCGTGACACGCGATATTCCAAATGTGAGCGAGGATAGCCTTCGCCACTTGGATGAGAGTGGTATTGTACAGATTGGCTCTGAGGTCAAGGCGGGTGATGTCTTGGTTGGAAAGATTACGCCAAAGGGTGAGCAAGAGCTCAGTAGTGAGGAGCGCTTGCTGCGTGCAATCTTTGGTGAAAAGGCCAAGGATGTGCGCGACACCAGCCAACGCATGAACAATGCCGGTGGCGGTAAAGTTGTTGGCGTCAAGGTATTTAGCCGCGAGAATGGCCACGAGCTCAAGACAGGCGTATTGATGCAAATTCAGATTTTTGTTGCTCAGTTGCGCAAGATTGGTGTTGGCGACAAGATGGCTGGCCGCCACGGTAACAAGGGTGTGTGTGCCCGCGTTATGGCGGTAGAGGATATGCCATACCTAGCTGATGGTACTCCTGTTGATGTCATCCTCAACCCGCTTGGTGTGCCAAGCCGTATGAACCTTGGCCAGCTCTTTGAGACGCACCTCGGCATGGCTGCACGAGCACTCGGCTACAAGGTTGCCACGCCGCCATTCAATGGTGTACCAGCCGATACTATCAAGGATGAGCTTGAAAAGGCTGGCATTGCGCGCGACGGCAAGAGCCAACTCTACGATGGCCTGAGCGGCGAGCCATTCGAGGAGCGTACAACAGTCGGCGTGATGCATATGATCAAACTCCACCACATGGTGAGCGACAAGATCCACGCCCGCAGCACCGGCCCATACACCATGGTGACTCAGCAGCCACTTGGTGGTAAAGCTCAAAATGGTGGTCAGCGCCTCGGAGAGATGGAGGTTTGGGCACTCGAAGCTTACGGTGCGGCAACTACTCTACAGGAGATGCTGACAATTAAATCAGACGACGTGTATGGCCGCGCCAAAGCCTACGAGGCAATCATCAAGGATGAGCCAATTGCCGGACCAAAGCTGCCTGAGAGCTTCAATGTGCTTGTTAAGGAGCTGCAAGGTCTGGGTCTGCGTGTTGACCTGCTGGATGAGTCTGACGAGTCGGTTGATGCCGAGCATGTCATTGCTGCTGCAGGCCCTGCTGACAAAACCGTCCCATCTGACGAGAGCGATGACGAAGCAACCTATCTTGATGAATCCGACGGCATTGGCACGATCGCCGATGACAGCGGCATGTCCGTCCAAGATATTGACACAGTAGAAAACCTAAGCGAGGAGGAAGCCTAAGATGTCCCACGTGGTAACAGATCACGATATCGCCAATTTTGATGCGGTACGCTTGGCCGTCGCCAGCCCCGAGGATATCCTCAAGTGGAGCTACGGCGAAGTCACCAAGCCGGAGACGATCAACTATCGAACCCAGAAACCTGAGCGCGATGGCCTGTTTTGTGAGCGAATTTTTGGCCCAGTCAAAGATATCAACCCACACGACAGCAAGCTCAAGGGTGTGCGCAGCCGCGAAGCTGCAGTAGATAAAAATGGCGAGCTCGTCACCAAGTCGATTGTGCGTCGCGAGCGGATGGGGCACATTAGCCTAGCGACCCCTGTTGCGCATATTTGGTTTATGCGTGGCACACCCAGTGCGATGAGTCTCTTGCTGGGTATTACGGTGCGCAACCTCGAGAAGATCGCGTACTTTGCTACCTATGTCATCCTCGACGTTGACGCCGAAACACGCGACGCTTATTTGGCTGACCTTGAGGCTGAGACTGAGGCGGCACGGGCTGCCATTAAGATTCGCTTCCAGCGTGAAGCTGAGGCTGATGGGGTAGACGTGAAGGCTCTTGCCGAGCAGCAAACACGTGAATATGAAGAGCTTGAGGCAACCTACAGCCAAAAGAAAGCTCAGCTTGAGAGTCTACAAAAGCGGGCCCTCCTGAGCGATACCGACTACCGTAACCTCCCCGAAGAGTATGAGGAGCTCGTAAAGGTTGGTATGGGTGGTGATGCCCTCAAGGCGCTGCTTGATGATATCGACCTCGATGCACTCATCGCTGATTTGCAAGAAGAAGCTGAAGGGGCACGCGGCCAACGCGAGAAGAAGCTACTGAAGCGCCTTAAGGTGCTCGAGGGTATGCAAGCGGCAGGCATTAAGCCATCAAGCCTGTGTATGACAGTTTTGCCAGTCATTCCACCAGACCTGCGGCCAATGGTAGCCCTGAGCGGTGGACGCTTTGCGACGAGTGACCTCAACGACCTCTACCGCCGCGTCATCAACCGTAATAACCGTCTCAAGAAGCTCATCGAGCTCAACGCACCAGAGGTAATTCAGCGCAACGAGAAGCGTATGCTGCAAGAAGCGGTCGATAGCCTGATCGACAACTCAGCTGCTCGTGGTGGCCGCGCCGTCAATGCAACTGGTGGACGCCGTCGCCTTAAGAGCATTAGCGATATGCTTAAGGGTAAGCAAGGGCGCTTCCGCCAGAACTTGCTGGGTAAGCGCGTCGACTACTCGGGCCGTTCGGTCATCGTGGTGGGCCCGAAGCTCAAGATCCACCAGTGTGGCTTGCCAAAGCAGATGGCAATCGAGCTCTTCAAGCCATTTGTCATCAGCTGGCTCATCAAGGGTGATTATGCCCACAATATCCGTAGTGCAACGCGCCTAATTGAGGCAGGTGAAGCGGTTGTGTGGGACGCATTGGATGAGGTAATCAAGGGCAAGTATGTCCTGCTTAACCGTGCGCCATCACTGCACCGTTTGAGTATCCAAGCCTTCCAGCCAAAGCTGGTTGAGGGTAAGGCGATCCAGCTTCACCCACTCGTCGCTAACGGCTTTAATGCCGACTACGATGGCGACCAGATGGCTGTTCACTTGCCGCTCAGCGCCGAAGCACAGGCCGAAGCACGCGAGCTGATGAGTGCCGTCAATAACCTGCTTAAGCCTGCCGACGGGAGTCCTGTCCTCAGTATCGACCAGGACGTGGTGCTCGGCAACTACTACCTCACATACGAGAAGCCTTCGGCCCAGACTGACACTGTTGCCGTCTTTGCCGATAGCCGGGCTGCTGAGCTCGCCTACGACATGGGCAAGCTCCACCTGCAAAGTCCGATCCGTATCCGAGCCAAGGGTGAAATCCGGACAACCACCCTGGGGCGTGTCTTCTTCAACGAAATCCTGCCAGAGGACTTCCCTTACAACAACAATGTCCAGACCAAGAAAGAGCTTAAGCGGGTGCTTGGTCAGATCTTCGAGCGCTATGGCGCTGCTGAGACTGCTATCACTGCTGACCGCATGAAGGGCTTGGCCTTCCGCTTTGCCACCACTGCTGCGGTGTCGACTGGTATGGAAGACTATCTCAGCTTTGACGAAATTGCTGACTTCGTGGCTGAGGGTGACGCACGTTCTGCTGCGATCTCGGAGCAGCTCGACCAAGGGCTCATTACCGAGGATGAGCGCTACACATTGACCGTCAACAACTGGCGCACCGTCGACCGCAAGGTAGAGGACTTCTTGCGCAGCCAGTTGGCCCACATGGACACCTCTGTCGCAACAATGGTGAACTCTGGTGCTCGTGGTAGCGTCAACAACATTAAGTTGGCCAGTGCGATGATCGGTATCCAGGTGGATGCTGCCAACCGCGAGATTGAGCTGCCAGTGCGTAGCAACTTCAAGCGGGGGCTATCGAGCCTGGAGGCCTTCGTGGCGACGCGTGGTGCTCGCAAGGGATTGATCGACACCGCCCTTAAGACGGCCGACTCTGGCTACCTGACGCGTCGCTTGGTCGACGTCTCGCAGGATGTCTTTACTGTTGAGGACGAAGAGGGTGACGACGATGGCTTCACCATTTACCGCAATGAGTCTGAGGAGACAATGATCGAGTTTGGCAACCGCTTGTTTGGCCGCTACACCGCTGAGGCAGTGCCGGGCCACCTCGACCGCGACCAGCTCATTACACGTGAGATTGCCAACGCTATCGAGGCAGATCAGTCGATCGACCAAGTACGTATCCAGTCTGTCCTCTCTACTAAGAACTTGCATGGTATTCCACGCAAGAGTTACGGGATCGACATGGCAACTGGCCAACTCGTCGATGGTTCGCAACCAGTTGGTGTCATTGCTGCCCAGTCAGTCGGTGAGCCTGGTACGCAGCTGACGCTTAACACCTTCCACAGCTCTGGTGTTGGTGGGTCAGACATCACCCAGGGTCTGCCACGTGTCGAAGAGCTCTTTGAGGCACGTAACCCGAAGGGTCAGGCCTACGTCACAGAAGTCGCTGGTTTGGTCGATATCTGGGAAGATGGCAAGAAGTACGTTGTACAGGTCACGCCGCAAGCAGGCAAGGTAGAGCGTATGCCGCTCGATGGCCGCATGGTGATGGTACAATCGGGTAGTAAGGTCAAAGTTGGCGATGTCATTGCGTCATTCGACGATGGCACGCAGCCACTTACTGCACCATTTGATGGAGCGGTTGAGTCTACTGGTGACTCGCTTGTCCTCACTGGCAACGCGACAGCACCAGTCCGCTACGAGATCCCTGGCACGATGTACCTCGTCGTCAAGCCAGGCGATATGGTCGAGCCAGGCGATCGCCTGACACTTGGTTCACTTAACCTGCACGACCTCATGCGCCTCAAGGGCACAGAGGCAACCCAGCGCTACATCATCAACGAAGTGCTTCGTATCTATGCTGCGCAGGGCCAAGATGTGGCTGGCAAGCACCTCGAGATCATCGTCCGGCAGATGTTTAGCCGGGTGCAGATCGATGATCCAGGCGACAGCACCTTCGTCATGGGTGACATCATCTCCAAGGCATCCGTGGTCGATGCCAACAAGGAGCTCGTTGCCCAGGGCAAGACGCCAGCCCAGTATGCACAGCTGCTGCTTGGTATCACCAAGGTGAGTATCTGGAGTGATAGCTGGCTGTCTGCTGCATCGTTCCAAGACACGACTCGCGTGCTGATCAACGCTGCCACCAGTGGCCGCGCCGACCACCTCAAGGGTCTTAAGGAGAACGTCATCATCGGTAACAAAGTACCGGTTGGTACGGGTGCGCACCCACTGCCGCTCGAGGAGAATGACTCTCCGGAGGATGAGTTTGTCGCCGAAGCCCAAGCCGAAGAAGCTGAGCCGGAAGTGACAATTGCTACTGACGAGCTGTAGGGAATAGCTAGTCTAGAGCAGAAGAGCCCCACTTGAAAGAGTGGGGCTCCTTTTGTATAGCAGTAATGCTCTGATGCTAACTATGATTAAAAGTATTACGTACGGTCACTAATATATGCCAATACGCGGGTTGCTGCCTGGACTCCGCTTACTGCAGCACCCTCGAGGTGGGGCGCTTTCATATAGTCTCCGGCCAGAAAGACACCTGGTGGGAGCCCATCTTCAAATCGTGCAGCAGTTGTTCGTGTAATGCTGCCGACATCAAATACTGGAATTGCAGTATCCCATCGCACGACGTCTACCATCTCACCGCGACGTGCAGCGTCAGCTACGGATGGCAAGTTCATTCTAGTCAGCTGGTTGACAAGTTCTCGCTGGAGATGCTGCTGTTCTAGACTACCTTCCGCCCGCCAATAGAATCGAATATATGCATGCTTGCTCTTTGCCTGAATTACCTTAATTGCGACAAGTGGTGCGACATACTCACTTGAAATGACGATCGTTCGGTTGCCAACGCCAAGGTCATCAGAAACGGATGTTTTAATTATGCCGACTGTGACTGAACTATAGTCAATTGCTTTCAGGCTTTTGCTGCAATGCAGACCGCCGTCTGTCAGGATACGAATTGCATGTCGTGCAGGTGATGCGACAACAACAGATTTAGCGCTAAATGTACCTTGTGATGTATCGACCCGATAAAGGTGGTGGCTTTCAGCACGGACTGCATCAACCTGTGTATTTAATACATGAGGCACCTTATCGCCGATTGCGGATGGCAGACTACTCATCCCAGAAGGTAGACGATAGAAATGCCGGTCTTCCATGACGCCCTTAATAATTGGAGGCACCAATCCGCGTGATGTATGTGCACAATCCCAGAAGAATAGTGCGCGCACCATTGGTTCGAGCACATTTTGGTAGGCCTCTTTCCCAAACGCCTTTTCTCCCCATGTTACAACGGTTTCATTATCAAATCGTTTTAATTCACGCGTAATAGCTGGTGTTGTCAGCCGCTTCGCATCAAAGAGCATAGAAACGACTCCGCGTAGTGCGCGTAACTTGCCAGCGCGAGATAACGACGGCGAGGCTTTGAGTGCGCTCAACGGCCAAATTGGGCCAAGCGGCTTCGTAGGACGATAGAGCCATGTCTCTTGGCTGTCCTTCTGAGAGGAAGCATCCATACCGCAATCTTTGACGAGTTTGTGAGCAGTCTCATAAAAACCAGCAAGAAATGATGCACCGGTTTCGATAGTGACGTCTTCATCATAGAAAGACCGTATGCGTCCGCCAAGACGATCATTCTTTTCAAGTACTTTGACATGTAACCCACTATCTATGAGATGTGCTGCGCAGGTTAATCCTGCCATGCCTCCACCAATGATGATGCAGTCGTAGGGTGTGTTCATATATTTATGATATCACTAAGTTTAAATAAGTTAGTGTAGTATCAGCTATATGTGCGATTAACACACTAACTACTGATACTTCGGCATCTCTACCGTCACTACTTCGCCTTTGCTGAGGTCGCGGCATTTATCGCCTTCATAGATTTGCCGTAGGTCGACTTTCTTGGCGTTGCGGAGCTGGACTTTGTAAACATCGCATGTGAGCATATCGTTTTGGCGGATCTGGAAGAATACCCAGCGCCCATCGCTCGATTGATAAAACAGCGCTGTCCCTTGCGAATTAAAGAGGTGCGACTCGGGTTGTACACCACCCAGCGGTATCTCTGCTAAGCGATAGCCTGCAAGTTTACTCTCGCGCACCGTCATCGTGCCGACAATGCCGACGTTATAACTCGAACTTGCGGCAGGCGAGTAGGCGTTGTAGAGAGGAGCTTGCTGCTTAGCGAGGTCTTTGTAATCGGCAGCATCAAGGCATTTAAACTCAATGAAGCGAGTTTCCTTGTTTTTCGGGTCATTTGGGTCAAGTGGGGTATTGCTAATCTGGCACGTTACGTCACCATTGCTACGCGTAAAGTCTGCGAGGTACGGGCCGTCTTTATCGCCATCTTGCACGACATAGCGCGTGAATTGATCATAGTCGAGCATGTGCTCTAGAGCGGTAACGTTGCGCTTAGCCTCAGCCTTGGGTAGGGTAGCAGCAGCACTCTTGGTTTTGCTTGGGTCGGTAGCGATAGAATAAAAGCGAAAACCCTCTGCCTTGACTGGTGTTGATAGTGATGACTTAACAGCTTCTGTCCCTTTGAAGTATTTCTTGGCACGATCCAGCGTCTTAGTGGCAGTGAGCTGCTCGCGCGGGCCGGTCTTTGTCTCGGTATGCTGTTCGGTGTTCTTGGCTTTGTGTGGCCGAGTTGCAATATAAATAATCCCTGCCGCAATAGCGACAACTGCCAAACCAGCCAAAGCAAAGCGAATGGCCAACCCACGCGGTGTTAGGCGTGAGCGTCGATATTGAGGTGAGGAGGATGATGATCTGCTGAACAGCATAGTGTCATTATACACTGCTAGTTAGGTTGGCAGCAATGGCTCTTGCCTAAACGCAAGGTACTTCGTATAATGCAAAGCATGAGCGCTATGAAAAATCGGTTAATGCAGAAAAAATACGCTGGCTATACTGTGGTAGAATTGCTGGTTGTGATCGTTATTATTGCCATCCTTGCTACATTGACACTCGTCTCGTATCAACGTATCCAAGCTGGTGCACAAGGGCGGACTCGCGTGGCCGACCTTACAGCAATGCGCCAAGCGCTTGATCGCTACTATACCAAAAATGGTGCATACCCAGTTGCTCAGACTGCTGGTAGTACCACCCCCACTTACCAGCGCCGCGATAGTGCCACATTTTTGCGTCAATTAGTGCCGACCTACATTACCACGCTTCCCAGCGTCACTCAGGGTAGTACCACTGATGCAACCAGCAACACCTACCTGTACGTCACCAATGCTCAGCAAACCGAATATAAGCTACTCTATGTCAATACAAGCGGCCTACCACCAGGTGAGTATGATGCTGTGCCTCAAGCAATGCGCACCACCGCGCCAGACCGCTACGGGGTGTGGTCAAAAAACGGCGAACGGCTCCCCAGCTAGCAGGAGCAGATGGACTCATCAGGGGTGATAATTACTCTACCGCCCACATTCAATCCATGCTATAATCAATCGTTGAGAGTTGTATTACTCATGCTAAAAAACACGTAAGGAGAGAAGGAGCCCCCTATGGCAACCCCCAAGAATGTCCCTCTGAAGGACTTTCGCAACATTGGTATTATTGCCCATATCGACGCCGGTAAGACGACGACGACAGAAGGTATTTTGTACCGCACCGGTATCAACCACAAGATTGGCGAAGTGAAAGGCGATGATGGTGGTGCTACCACTGACTGGATGACCCAAGAAAAAGAGCGTGGTATTACTATTACTTCTGCAGCGGTGACCTGCTTCTGGAAGGGTCACAAGATTAACATCATTGATACCCCTGGGCACATCGACTTTACCGCTGAGGTGGAGCGCAGTCTGCGGGTGCTCGACGGTGCAGTGACCGTCTTTGATGGCAAGATGGGAGTAGAAGCCCAGAGTGAGACCGTATGGCGCCAGGCCAACAAATACGGTGTGCCACGTATCTGCTTCGTGAACAAGATCAATCAGACTGGTGGTGACTTCTACAAGTCGATCGAGTCAATCCACAATCGCCTCAGTAAACAGGCCTTCCCAATCCACCTGCCAATTGGCTTTGAGAAGGATGTCTGTGGTGTGGTTGATCTTATCGACATGAAGGCCTACACCTATGATGACTACACCGACCACGAGCTTAAGGTGGGCGAGATCCCAGCTGATATGCTCGACAAGGCAAAGCGGGCTCGCAGCCTGCTCGTTGAGAACGCTGTTGAGGCCGATGACGACCTAATGATGAAGTTTCTCGACGAAGGTGAGGATGCCATTACTATTGACGAGCTCAAGGCAGCGCTGCGCCAACGTGTCTTGGCTGGTGATTTCTTCCTGGTGACAGGTGGCGATGGCCGCGGTGTGATCGTCGAGAAGGTGCTTGACCTGATGGTAGATTACCTGCCAAGCCCGCTTGATGTTGGTGAAATCTGGGGTAAGAACCCCAAGACTGGCGACGAAGTAAGCCGCCAGCCTGATGACAAGCAGCCAATGACCGCACTAGCCTTCAAGCTGGCTGCCGACCCATTCGTTGGTAAGCTGATCTTCATCCGTGTCTACAGTGGTCGCTTGACTGCCGGTAGCTACGTTCTTAACACAACGACAGGTGAGAAGGAGCGTGTGGGGCGCATCGTCCGGATGCACGCCGACAAGCGCGAAGAGATCGACAGCGTGGGCGCTGGTGACATTGCTGCTGTGGTGGGCCTGAAGGGCACCTTCACGGGCCATACCTTGTGCGATCAAGCGCATCCAATTGCTCTTGAGGCAATTAGCTTCCCCGAGCCACCGGTATCGATCGCGGTGGAGCCCAAGACTAAGGCCGACCAAGAAAAGATGGGTATTGCTCTGCAACGCCTAGCTGAGGAAGACCCAACCTTCCGCGTCTACACCGATGAAGAGACAGGCCAGACTATCATGAGCGGTATGGGTGAGCTTCACCTAGAGATTTTGATCGACCGCATGAAGCGCGAGTTTAACGTTGAGGCCAATGTTGGTGAACCGCAAGTCGCCTACCGCGAGACTATCAAGGGCACGGCTGAGGCGCAGGGTAAGCATGCCAAGCAGTCTGGTGGTCGTGGCCAATACGGTGATGTCTGGGTGCGCTTTGAGCCGAATGAGCCAGGCAAGGGCTACGAATTCTTCGATGAAATCAAGGGTGGTGTGGTGCCACAAGAGTACCGCCCAGCTGTGCAGAAGGGTATTAAGGAGACACTCGATGGTGGTGTGATTGCTGGCTATCCAGTTGTTGACGTCAAGGCAACCTTGTACGACGGAAGCTACCACGATGTCGACTCAAGCGAGCTCGCCTTCAATCTGGCTGCTCACCTGGCTGCCCGCGAAGGTATCAAGAAGGCCAACCCAGTCTTGCTCGAGCCAGTGATGAAGGTTGAGGTGACAACACCTGAGGAATTCATGGGTGATATCATTGGCGACCTCAATAGCCGCCGGGGCCGCATTGAGGCAATGGAAGACTTGATGGGCGGCGCGAAGCTCGTCAAGGCTATTGTGCCACTGGCAAACATGTTTGGCTACACCAGCGACATCCGCTCGATGTCGCAGGGCCGAGCTGCTAGCACGATGGAACTTGCCCACTATGAGGAAGTTCCACCAAACGTTGCGCAGGAGATTATCGAGAAGCGCAGTAAGTAAGCTTCTTTATAGTATCTCTATAAAACACCTCTATTGCAGGGGTGTTTTATTATCTTGTCTCAGTGCGAGGAATGGTGAATAGTACGCAAAAGCCAGCATATATGCTGGCTTTTGTTGGCGCAAGGCTATGGTTCGTACTACTTTTTCGTTTTCTTGTCGTGCTTGGCTATTTTCTTGACGGCAATTTTTTGCGGCGCAGGTAGTGGCTTGAGTGGTACCGTTACCCTCAAGATGCCGTCCTCCAGATGGGCCTTAATCTGCTCAACATCGCTACCATCTGGTACCTGTACACGACGGCAGAAGCTTGTGCTGCTCTCACGAACGACGTAGTTGCGCTGTTTGTCCTCGGTTTTTTCGTGCCGTTCGCCGCGGATGACGAGCGCACCATTGTCAAGGCTTACATCAAGGTCGTCCTCGGCAAAGTTTGGCACGTGCGCTTCAACAACCAGTGTATTATCCACTGTGTAGACATCGGCTGTGACAGCTTGGCTGAGTGTCGTGGTAAAGGGATTGTCAAACAGCTGCCGCTGCAATGCGCGCAATTCCTCAAATGGATTGTATTTTGTAAGACTACTCATAGGGTGCCTCCTTATGTGTTGCTTTTGTATTCTTATCATAGCGCGGTAAATAGAACAATACAAGTACTTGCATCCGTCTAGCAAAGCGCTTATACTTATATACATGGCACAATCGACTCGTCGGCAACGCAGACTGACACGGCTTACATGGCTGAGTTTCGCTGCTATGGTAGTAATTTTGTTAGGGTATATGTATTGGGATGTCGAGCTGAGCCCAGCAGCCTCTACCACCAAGACTGCTGGCAGTGGTCTGGAAAAAACACTCGTGCTGGGCACCGATCCTGGCTTTAAGCCGTTTGAATATAAGCAAGGGCAGGAGATCGTTGGCTTTGATATTGACCTTGTGCGGGAGATTGCTAAGGACACAAACCGTTCGTTACAAATTGAGGAGATCGCCTTTGATGGGCTCTTGCCAGCACTACAGGCTGGGCGAATCGACCTCATTGCAGCTGGTATGACTGTCACGCCAGATCGGCGTAAGAATGCTGAGTTTTCGCACACGTACTATACTGCAGCGCAAAAGATAATTGTACCAAAGACTGGCTCAACAATTGCCACCAGTGATGACCTCATTGGCAGGAGAATTGGCGTACAGCTTGGCACCACAGCCGATACGCTGGCACACAAGATTCGTGGGGCGCACGTGGTACAACTCCAGTCGACAGCTAGCGTCGTGCAAGAGCTCAGTAGTCGGCGGATCGACGCTGCTATTATGGATGATGGGCCAGCTCAGCAATACCTCGCCACGAACCCACAGCTCGTTGCCTTGCCACGCAACCTCTCGCACGAGGATTATGCCATTGCTATCAAAAAAGGTAATAGCAAACTACTCGCTGAGGTAAACGCCAGCATTGCCGCAATGAAGCGTGATGGCCGCTACGATAAACTCGTCAAAAAACACTTCGGAGTGGCCCGGCCATGAATGTGTGGGATATCCTCTTTGGCGACGAGCGCTATCTATTCTTGTGGCGCGGCCTAGAAGTGACCATCCTTCTCACCGTTTTCTCGACAATCATTGGGCTTGTGATTGGCCTGGTTGTCGCTCTGATGCAGCAATCTGCTTGGCAACCATTTCGCACATGCAAACTACATCGCCTCCAGCGCTGGCAGCCATGGGTGAGCTTGGCTCATGCCTATACCACGGTCATTCGCGGCACACCTGCTTTGGTGCAGCTACTCATTATGTATTACGTGGTATTTGGCTCGTACCGTGGAGTGCCAAAACTGTGGATTGCAAGCCTTGCCTTTGGTATCAACAGTGGTGCGTACATTGCTGAGATTATTCGCGGCGGGATAGAGAGTATCGACAACGGACAAGTCGAAGCGGCGCGCTCGCTTGGCTTGAGTCGCTGGCAAACCATGCGTTATATCATCCTGCCTCAAGCACTCAAGCAGTCATTGCCATCACTGATCAGCGAGGGAATTTCGCTCCTCAAGGAGACGTCAGTCGTTGGCTGGATTGGTATGAACGATCTGATGCGTGGCGCTGATAATATCCGCTTTCAAACGGCCACCGCCTTTGAATCGCTCTTTGCCGCTGCAATGATTTACCTTGCCCTCACCACGCTATTTACGTGGGTGATGAATCGAGTAGAGAGGAGGCTTAAGGCGCATGATTAATATCAAGCAGCTCCGCAAGCACTATGGCAATAATTATGTCTTGCGTGGCATTGACCTGACAATCAAGCGGGGAGAGGTTGTAGTTCTCTTGGGCTCGAGTGGTGGTGGCAAAAGCACGCTGCTTCGCTGTATTAATATGATTGAGACGCCGACAAGCGGGGAAGTATGGGTTGATGGTATTGAGATGACCAATCCGGCGACCGACCTCAACAAAGCCCGAACTGAGCTTGGCATGGTCTTTCAGCAATTTAACCTCTTTCCGCATATGACCGTACTCGAAAATATCATGCTTGCACCACTCAAGGTACGCAAACTATCGAGAGCCAAAGCTAAGCGTCAGGCACTCCAAATGCTCGATCTGGTTGGTCTTCGCGCCAAAGCCCAAGAATACCCGAGTCATCTCTCGGGTGGGCAAAAGCAGCGGGTAGCGATTGCCCGCGCCTTGGCAATGCAGCCAAAAATCTTGCTCTTTGATGAGCCAACGAGTGCGCTCGACCCTGAGATGGTCGACGAAGTACTAGCGGTTATTAAGCACCTTGCCGAAACAGGGATTACAATGATCGTTGTCACACACGAGATGTCATTTGCGCGCGATGTCGCATCGCGGATTGTCTTCCTCGACGGGGGTAAGATTATTGAAGATGGTACGCCAGCGCAGGTCATTAATCACTCCACCCAGCCAAAGGTTCGCACCTTCTTCACTGCACTTAATAATTGATACATTCCTCTATGCTATAATGCGCCCAAGGAGGAATAGTATGTCAGATACAATGCAGCGATTCAAAACACTCTTTGCCGGGAGCGGCATCGACTACGTAGAATGCGAAGTCGTTAATGCAACGCAGCACTATCTACAGTTACACGAGCAGGGTAAACGCGAGGGATTTACACCAGTGATCGTAACGCTCGATGACCTCATCCTAGATGAGATAGCAGAAGGCCTAGAGAACGCTGGCGTCCAGACGGTCCCCGAGCTTGTGCAGCACATCATGGAAGCATCGCAGGCAATTGATGTACCAGCCTTCTTTGCTCACGTTGCGCAGGAGCTGCCAGCTGAAACGGCGAAAAAGAATCAGCAGATCTCTACTGTAGATGACTATTTTGCGCCGGGCTTCTCGGCGTTGCCTGATGACGATGACTCTACTACAGTTGACTTCATCAGCCCGCTCCAGGCAGATAGCGACAATCCGGTCATTATTATCAAAGTACCAACCACAGCACCGTATGAGGCGCTAGCCTACCTCTGTATGGGTGGTTGGAATGATTGTCCCGAGCCAGCTATCCAGGTGGCGGTATCGCGCTATTGGTATGAGAAGTACGGTGCTGTGCCTGCCGCTATCAGTCATGATACTGTTGAGTATTACGTCGAGCGTCCACCGCAGACCGATGCTGATGCAAAGGCGGTTGCCGTTGAGCTCTTCTATTTTTCATATGGCGACGCAGTCTACCAAGGGTCGGAGACCTTTGAAGCTTTGGCAAATCAGGTATATGGCAGTCGACAGTGGTATGTTTGGTGGGACTAGCTACTTTACTTTTTTGCCACCGCACCCTATAATAAATCCTAACGCGCGACGCGTTTTGTCGTAGTGTCTCTACTCCGGCAAGTAGCTCGCGTCGTACCAAATATTAACATAAGTAAGGAGTACTTACCTACATGGCAGATTTCGATCGAAGTAAGCCACACATTAACGTTGGTACTATGGGTCACGTCGACCACGGTAAAACAACGTTAACGGCTGCCATCACTCACGTGTTGGCAAAGCGTCTTCCAAGCGATGTGAACAAGCCTCGCAACTACGAAGACATCGACAACGCTCCTGAGGAGAAGCAACGCGGTATTACCATCGCCAGCTCCCACCAGGAATACGAGTCGGAGAAGCGCCACTACGCGCACGTTGACATGCCAGGTCACGCCGACTATGTCAAGAACATGATTACTGGTGCCGCTCAGATTGACGGTGCTGTGCTAGTGGTTGCCGCCAACGACGGTCCATTGCCACAGACACGCGAGCATGTGCTGCTTGCTCACCAGGTTGGTGTGCCAAAGATCGTCGTCTTCCTCAACAAGATGGACTTGGCTGACCCAGAGTTGGTTGAGTTGGTTGAGATGGACGTCCGCGAGCTGCTCACCAAGAACGGCTACGATGGCGACAATGCACCAATCATCAAGGGTTCTGCTACCAAGGCGCTCGAGGGCGACACCGAGGCAGAAGACGCCGTGATGGAGCTGGTGGCTGCTATGGACGACTACTTCGAGTTGCCTCAGCGCGACCTTGACAAGCCATTCTTGATGCCAATCGAGGATGTCTTCTCAATCAAGGGTCGTGGTACAGTTGCAACTGGCCGTATCGAGCAGGGTGTCATCAAGATCAACGACCCAGTAGAGATTGTTGGTCTTAAGCCAACTCAGACCTCTGTCGTGACTGGTGTTGAAGCCTTCAAGAAGAGCCTCGACCAAGGTCAGGCAGGTGACAACGCTGGTCTGTTGCTGCGCGGTATCGAGCGCACCCAGATCGAGCGCGGTCAGGTGATTGTCGCTCCAGGCACACTCACCCCACACACCGAGTTTGAGGCGGAAGTCTACATCCTCAAGAAGGAAGAGGGTGGCCGCCACACACCATTTAGCAAGGGCTACAAGCCACAGTTCTACTTCCGCACAACGGACGTGACTGGTGAGATTGAGCTCCCTGCCGACAAGGAAATGGTGATGCCAGGCGACCAAGTGACCTTCAAGGTGACCTTGAACGCCCCAATCGCTATGGACAAGGGTCAAGACTTCGCTATCCGCGAAGGTGGCCGTACAGTCGGTGCTGGTGTTGTGACCAACATCGTCAAGTAGTTTGCACAGTACTCGCAAACTCACAAAATACCTCCCACAGGGGAGGTATTTTTGTTTTTACATTCATGACATCGTCAAAGATAGTTCACTCAGACGATATGAGAGCTATGGAGTCAGTATTAATTACGCTTGATGATATCCCAGGCAGGCTATCAGCAGAGGAGTTTGAGCAGGTAGCATAAATAAAGGATAAATAAAAATTAAAAAGAGTGATAGTTGTTATCACTCTTTTTCAATTACTTATAGCAAATGCTACATCCGGATTTCGACATCCACGCCAGCTGGCAAGCTGAGGTTGTGGAGGTTGTCGATTGTCTTGGGTGTAGCATTGGTGATGTCAATCAAGCGCTTGTGGACACGCATCTCGAATGTCTCACCACCAGTCTTGTAAACGTGCGGGCTTTTTACTACTGTGTAGCTGCTGCGCCGCGTTGGTAGTGGCACAGGACCTGCGACGTTTGCGCCAGTGCGCAGGGCAGTGTCGATAATTTGCTTGGCTGATTGGTCGATCACCTTGTGGTCGTATGCCTTGAGGCGAATCCGAATCTTGAGCCCTTGGTTGTTTTGAGCCATTGCTCCTCCTTGTATGTGCAACTCTGTAACTTTAGCAAGATCGAAACAAGCTAAATTATCAGAGTAAATTTAATAATACATCTAGCATTATATCATGAGAATATACATCGTGCGCTATTTATTATGAGCTGCCATGAGTCTGTATCCGAACATCAGCTACAAAAGCACGAATCTCTCGCATATTTTTGAGCTTAAAGCCGGATTGACAACTGACCCTTTCGCTTCTGGAGCAATTCGTGTATACTGTACTAGATATAGCGTTTAGTAGTTAGTGGCAAAAGGGACAATATATGAACTGGAAGATTATTCTTCGATCGCTCAAAAATAAAGACATGCAAAAGCGCCTTGGTATCGTGCTAGGGCTCATCGTCGCCTATCGTTTCTTGGCGCACGTGCCAGTGCCGTTGGCCGAACCAAGCCGACTCAAGGATATTATCCAGAACGTCGTATCGGCGAGTGACTTTGGTGGCTTCTTAAACATCCTGACTGGTGGAGCATTAGCCCAGCTGTCTATCGTTTTGATCGGTCTTGGGCCGTTTATTAACGCCAGCATTATTACCCAGCTCCTTACCAAAGCCATCCCAAGCCTTGAGGAGATGCACAAAGATGGTGAGTCGGGCCGACGCAAGATCAACCAGTGGACGCGTATCGCTAGTGTGCCGCTGGCGATTGCTCAATCGATCGGTATCATCTACTTTTTGCGTCAATCGGTCCTGGCTGGGAGTACGACTGGTACGGTGGCAGGCTCGCTCCACGAGTGGATTGTCGCGGTAACGGCGCTTACTGCTGGCTCGCTACTCTTGATGTGGCTCGGTGAGCTAATGACAGAGCAGGGCGTTGGTAATGGTATTAGCCTACTCATCTTCGCTAGTGTAATTAGTCAGCTGCCAACCACCTTTGGGTCGATCTACTCATCACTCTTTAATACTCAGAATGGTTCGCTCAGCGTCTTTGGCTGGTTCTCACTACCTGTTAACCCGACAACCTTCTGGACAGTAGTTGTCCTTGGGACGATCGGCCTCATCCTACTTTATCTCCTCGTTAAGATTAACGAAGCACAGCGCATTGTCACGATCAATTATGCCAAGCGGGTTGGCGGCAATAGCTCATATGGTGGCATCAAGAGCATCTTGCCCATCAAGCTCATCGCTGCGGGTGTGGTACCAGTTATTTTTGCAGTGGCATTCCTCAGCTTACCAGCTTTTGTGGGGCAGCTACTGCATGCGACACCTGGTGCAAATCAGCAATTAGCAAATAACCTTATCCAGTGGTTCCAGGCACCGACCGCTCAAACATACGCCACCGGTGGCCTGACAGTGCTTATTTACCCATCGATCTACTTCTTACTCGTCATTGCCTTTACCTACTTCTACACCGGTATTGTCTTTAATGCGAGCGAGATTACGGAGAGTCTTGAAAACCAAGGTGGCTTCATTGAAGGGATTCGCCCTGGCCCTACCACTGAGAAGTATCTGTCACGCACCGTCAATCGGCTTAACCTGTTTGGGTCGCTTGCCCTGGGGATCATCGCCATCATTCCGTTTGCGATCGACTACGTCTTTGCGCAGCTTGGCATTAATGCCAACAACATGGCAATCGGCGGTACGAGCTTACTTATTGTCGTGACGGTTGGCCTTGAGACACTCCGTCAGATCAACTCGCGAGCGCTGATGGTAACATACGATGATTTCTCAGTCGATGACCTTGATACTAAGCCAAAGAAGCGTGGCTTACTCGGTCGGCGGCGTACTGCGGCAAAGGTATAAGCTATCACTAGTATATCTCGCAAAAATACCGTCACCTCTATCTGTGGCGGTATTTTTGATATGATCCCATATTCCATAATAATTCGTTCATGAGCCTTTAGAACGTGTGTTATGAGGTATCATTGCAATTCGAATATAGAAAGAGGGAATGGAGAATCGTAGCGGAATAGAGGCCACAGAATGATAGTGAGCTTTTAAGCCTATACACCATGAAAGCCTAGAGGATGATGCTACGTTTAGAAGTTGCTCATCGCAAAAGCTATCTCTCTTACGGCTCCATTCTGATATATGAATAGTGCCGTCCATAATCTCACAATAAATGATGCAAAAAGCTGACTACTTCTCTTTACTCCTACAGAGAAATAGCGTATAATACGAAGCTGTATATCTATGGCAAGTTCGAAAGAAGTTATCAAATTGCGCGGCAAGGTAGTGGAAGCACTGCCTAATACGCAATTTAAGGTAGAATTAGAGAACGGCCTAAGCATTATCGCTCACA
This sequence comes from uncultured Candidatus Saccharibacteria bacterium, assembly GCA_963528475.1. Taxonomy (GTDB): domain Bacteria; phylum Patescibacteriota; class Saccharimonadia; order Saccharimonadales; family Saccharimonadaceae; genus Saccharimonas. Next base: position 26,049 of record CAURVP010000009.1, read on the forward strand.
TCAGCGGCAAGATGCGCAAGCATCACATCCGTTTGGTCCCAGGCGATACCGTGGAAGTCGAGTTAACCCCATACGATCTCACGAAGGGCAGAATCGTCTTCCGCACACGCGTTTAATAACGTAGAGCGGCGGCCTGATATCACCGCTGTTCTCAGTAACGGCAGGTTTTTCCTGTAGGGAGATTTGTACGCTCATGAAAGTTCGTGCGAGTGTCAAAAAGATCAGCCCCGATGATCAGCTGGTCCGGCGCAAAGGCCGACTCCGTGTCATCAACAAGAAAAAACCTAAGAATAAGCAAAGGCAGGGTTAAGCATGGCTCGAATTGCTGGGGTAGTTATCCCATCAGACAAGCAAGTGCACATTGCTCTTACCTACATCCATGGTATTGGGCGCACGCTTGCTCGAGACATCCTTGCGGCGGCAAAAATTGAGCCGACCACTCGGGTGAAAGATCTCACCGAGGCTGAGGAGCAGAAACTTCGCGACATTATCGACAAAGATTATGTCACCGAAGGCGATCTGCAACGCCTGGTGACCAACAATATCAAACGCCTCAAAGACATTGGTGCATACCGCGGTCTCAGGCACAAAAATGGCTTGCCAACACGCGGTCAGCGCACTCGAACGAACGCACGAACTCGCAAGGGTAAGGCGATCGCCGTCGGCGGAGCACAGCCAAAGGCAGCAAGTAAGACGTAGGAGAAAGGACGAGATATGGCACAAGCAAAATCCACCAAGAAAAAGCAGCGCCGATCAGTCCCATCTGGTCAGCTGCATGTACAGGCAACCTTTAACAACACTATTGTCACATTTGCAGATAGCAAGGGTAACGTCTTGACCACTGCCAGCGCTGGTGCATGTGGTTTTCGTGGAAGTAAGAAGGGCACAGCCTATGCAGCACAGATTGCTGCAGAAAAAGCCGCAGAAGCTGCCAAGAGTAGCTACGGCATCCGCACTGTTGACGTATTTGTCAAGGGTGTTGGACTCGGCCGTGATGCGGCAATCCGCGCAATGGCCGGCTTCGACATTGCCGTCAATAGCATCAAAGATGTAACGGGTGTGCCACACGGTGGCGTTCGCCCACGAAAGGCAAGGAGGGCGTAAATGGCACGAGATAGAAGCCCAATCGTGAAGCAGAGCCGCCGCGAAGGCGTGGCGCTTCACCCTAAGGCACACAAGATTTTGGCACGCAAAAGCGGTATTCCGGGCGAGCACGCTCATGGCCGTCAGAGCAAGCCAAGCATGTACGCAACCCAGCTACGTGAAAAGCAGAAGGTGCGCCGCATGTATGGCCTACTAGAGAAGCAGTTTGCTAAGCTGATGAACGAAGCAACTCGCAAACCAGGCCTAAGCGGTGAAAACCTGCTCCGTTTTCTCGAGCTCCGGCTTGACAACGCTGTGTACCGTGCTGGCTTTGCAACGAGCCGTCGCCAGGCCCGCCAGCTGGTGAGTCACGGTCACTTTGAGCTTAATGGTCGCCGCGTCGATATTCCATCAATCCGCCTCAAGGCAGGGGATGTCATTACTGTTCGGCCAAAGAGTGCAAAGTCTGGCTACTTTACTGCAATTGACGACATCTACGGCAACACCTCCCAACCACCTCTGAGTTGGCTCAAGAGCGATATCAAAAAACTCAAAATCGAAGTATCGGGCGAGCCAAAGCGCGAAGAAGCTGAGGCTGGTATCAACGAGCAACTGATTGTTGAGTACTACTCACGCTAACAAGGGTAAGGAGAATTTTGTACATGTCTAAATTAATTCACGATCCAGCGTTGGCACGCATCGACGACAATGGGCCGCACAGCAGCACGTTTGTCATTGAGCCACTGCACGCCAGCTACGGCAACACGCTGGGCAACAGCTTGCGTCGGGTATTGCTGAGCAGTATCCGCGGCGGAGCCTTTACAGCCTTCCGAATGCAGGGTGCGACACATGAGTTCACCACCGTGCCTGGCGTCAAAGAGGATGTTGTTGACATCATGCTTAACCTCAAGGGTGTCGACTTGGTTGTGCACAGCGATGAGCCAGTCGAGCTGCGCCTTGAGAAGCAGGGCGCTGGCCCAGTAACCGCTGGGGATATTGCAGCTAATGCTGAGGTTGAGGTTGTCAACCCTGAGCACGTCATCTGCACAATTGACGACCCACAGGCTAATGTCGTTATTGATCTGGTGGCCGAGGCTGGTCGGGGGTACTACCCGATCGAAGAGTCGAGTGCTAACCGGCTGCACAGCGACATGATCGCCATGGACGCGCAATTTAGCCCTGTGACGCGTGTGCGCTTCAAGGTTGATCCAACTCGTGTTGGCCAAGAAACCAACCTGGAGCGGCTTGAGATGACCGTCGAGACTGACGGTAGCTTGACGCCACGCGATGCCTTCGAGCAAGCTGCGGCGATTTTGGTCAATCAATATACCGCTCTTGCCGGTAGCACAACTGTTGTATCGGCACCAGCGCTTGGCACCCAAACTGCCGAGGAAGATAACGAGCTGAACACCTCAATCGAAGACCTTGGCCTCAGTGCCCGCACCGCAAACGCGCTCATCAACAATGAGATTCGCACCGTCCACGACCTCGTCACTTTGACAGAGCAGGACCTGCGCGAGCTCAAAGGCTTTGGCAGCAAAGCCCTCGACGAAGTAAAAGATAAACTAGCAGAATTGGAGCTCTAAATGCATCGACACGGATACAAAGGGCGCAAGCTCGGCCGCGAACGCGATCAACGTCGAGCCCTGCTCAAAGGCCTAGCAACCAGTTTGGTTGTTGAGGAGCGAATCGAAACGACGCTGCCAAAGGCCAAGGAGTTGGTGCGCTACATCGAAAAGCTCATTACCAAAGCTAAGAAGGGTGACCTCGCTCATCGCCGCGCTGTCATTGCTGGGCTCAGCACACAAGCTGCGGCAATCAAATTGGTTGACCAGATTGCCCCGCAACTCAGCCATCGATCAAGTGGTCACGTGCGTGTGTATCGGACACGCCTGCGCCGTGGTGATGGTGCGCAGATGGCAGTGATTGAGTTTGTTGACGAGCTCAAGCCAATGCCTAAGCCCGAGGCAACCACAAAGGAGGCGAAGTAGTTATGGCTCACAAAACATTTTCGCAGAAGCCAGCCGATGTTAGCCGGCGCTGGATTTTGATCGACGCGAGCCAAGCACCACTTGGCCGCATCGCAACAACCATTGCGCAGTACTTGGTGGGCAAATACAAGCCAACTTACACACCACACGTCGATGGAGGCGACTATGTTGTCGTCATCAACGCGGCTAAGGCTGTTGTGACTGGCAAGAAAGAGACGGACAAGATCTACTACCATCACAGTGGTTTCCCTGGTGGTATCAAAGATGCTCAGCTCAAAGAAGTGCGCGAAAACGCACCAGAGCGCATCATTACTGCTGCTGTGAAGGGTATGCTACCCAAAAACAAGCTTGCAGCAGATCGCCTAGCTCGTCTCCGCGTCTTTGCTGGCGAAGAGCACGCCCACACCGCACAGCAACCAGAGAAAGTAGAGGTACAATAAATGGCACAAGCAACATACGACTATGGTCTTGGCCGGCGCAAAAGCGCTACTGCCCGCGCTCGACTGGTCAAAGGTAAGGGGGGGAATGTAACGATCAATGGCAAGTCGGCGCTTGACTACCTGTCAGGCAACAAGACATTGCTAGCTGAAGTGACTGACCCACTGGCCTTGGTTGGTAAGCAAAAAGAGTTTGATGTTACCGTCCTGGTGAAGGGTGGTGGCCTCAGCGGTCAGGTTGATGCTATCAAGATGGCGATCGCTAAAGCGATTACCGTCGGCGCACCAGACCTGCGCGGCACACTCAAGAAGGCCGAATTCTTGCGCCGCGATCCACGCGAAAAAGAGCGCAAAAAATACGGCTTGCGCAGCGCCCGCAAACGCGAGCAATACTCGAAGCGTTAAGCATTTTGCCTGCTTCATAACATACCCTGTCAACATGGCAGGGTATTTGCTATAGTAAAATATTACTAAGAGTGGTGAGATAGAGTAGCTTCTAGACACTAGAAGTGTTACTACAGGTCCCTTATATGCATAATGTCACCATTCTTTTGCGGCCAGCCTGCCAAAAATGATACAATACAACACTAGTATGTACGACAAACTTCACGAACTATTTGGCCTGGCGTATCCGCTGCATACCCAAGTATGTGGCGATTGGCACGACGTATCTCGACCAGTTATTGTACTTATTCACGGTATTGGGGTAAATCATAATATTTGGCAAGATGTGCTGAATCAGCTTAGCGACCAACCAGTCTTGGCAGTTGATTTGCTGGGCTTTGGTCAATCGCGCAAGCCTGCCTGGCCCGATTATACCCTGACCGATCATGCGCGTGCCCTGCGCAAAACGATTCGTCATGCTGCACCACTGCGCCAGGTAATCCTGTGCGGGCATTCACTTGGTACCCTAGTCGCAATTGAATACACCAAGCTGTTTCCTCACCGTGTCCAAAAACTTGTGCTGTGCTCACCACCGATCTATCTACCACGTGATATCGCTAAGCGCCCACTACGTGAGGCGCTACTCAAGACAATCGGCAAAGGATTTCTTAAGGCGATCAACGCATCACCAAAGCTCATCGGCGCAGTCAATCAATACAAACGGACACAGAAGAATTTTCATATCAGCCGCGAAGGGTTTTCACCATACGCCAAGACGGCACGCAATAGCATTTTACTCCAAACCTCGCTCAGTGATGCCTGTAATCTACCGCCGCTACCGATAACGATTCTCTATGGCACACTCGATGCCGTGATGATACCAAAGCACTTCAAGGCAATCCAGCGCCAGCGCCATAATGTCGTGATTGAGACAGCCATCACTGGCCACGAGATCCGCAAACGCTATGCCAAACTTATTGCCAAACACCTCGAACAATAATAAGCTCGCTATTCCTATATAGCATGATACAGTGCTGCATACTACTACACCTTTCTTGAATATAATAAAGCTCCCTTCTACAATAAGGGAGCTTTATTATCTGTTAGAGAAGAAATTCTTCTTGTGTTATGTTACCGTGTTTTGTTTTGGAAGTCACATAGTGTCGCCGATACGCTATTATCAGTACTTGACTCCACCACAACTTGCATGTTTGGATCACTTGATAGTTTCATCAGCGAATAGATCTGCCCATCTGGCATAGCAATCTCAAGACTCCCTTTGTCGGCAACGAGATAGACGAAGTAGCGCTGGCGATTTTGCCAATTATTATATACTGCATACGCCTTCTCGTACTTATTTTTCGCTTCACCAGTGATCTTCGAGCTATTCCGTTTCACCTCGTAGGTGCCAGTCTCGGTGTTAAGGTCAACACTCACGCGACTGTCGTTTTGATTGATAAAGACTCGAACGTGGCCTTTCGTATTGGCCGTATTGTTTGCAAAGTGAAGGCTAATTTCTTGCGAAGCTTTGCGATTGACTTTGAGCAATTCTTTGTGGTAACCATCAGGTGCCGTTTTCGACGTTCGGGCCGACTGCTTTGTGCGGAGACCGCTGGTGCGCGCATTGTTATTGATCAAGCGCGACCGCACGACATACTTTCCATCCTTTTGGGTCATCGAGAGGGAATGGGTTGAGCTCATCGAGCCGATATGCTTCGCTTCTTGACCGTCATCCTTCAGAATCTGTCCTTGTGAGTACTCCCAGTTACCCATCCAGCCAATACTCTTAACGCGTGTTGGGCTTTCTTGGTAGTAATTAGCGCCGTAGTAATCCGTTCCGTAGTCAAGTCGCTCTGGTTGCTGCTCGGCGACAAAGGTACCATTGGCTTCGAGGTGGCCAATCATGTAGTAGCTGCCAGTTGTCGAACCATATTGATAGCCATTAGCCCCAAAGAGCAGCGCGTGCTTGGTAGTCTTTGTTTGTGGATCATAAAAACTCTTAAGGTTAGGGCACTCGATAAGGCCAAGATCTTTGCCAGCAAGCGTGCTACCGTTGAGCATGGTTGCGCCCTGGTATTCCCACTTTTTTCCGTCAGTACTTGAGTAGATACCAACCTTATCGCCCTCAGCCAGATACATCATCAGCTTCTTAGTGGATTCATTGTACCAGACGTGTGGGTCGCGGAAGTTCTGCTCTTTGGACTTTGCCTTCATAACTGGCTGGCTGTGATTATACGGGTGGTAGGTGCGGCCATCATCGAGTGAATATGCCGCATATTGGTGTTGACCAGTCTCGGTATAGCTCGTAAAGTAGGCAATTATTGCCGTTTTGGGTAAGTCACGGAAAAATCCATTACTATTCTGATACACCGAACCCGAGGCAACTGCCGACCAGCCGTTAACAAACTTAGGAATCGCTACACCGAGGTCTTCAAAGTGCTCCCAATCCTTGGTGCGAATATGGTACCACTCAGTGCCATCATTGCTCGACTTATAGTTTTTATTGAGCAAGTAGTAAAGGTGGTAGTAGTCATCCGTTCCTTTGAAGATTGTCTGGATGTCATTCATGAAGCCTTTTGGCGTATTGTAGTGGTTTGATTGCTGGAATCCATCGGTATTGGTATTGGTAGCAATGTTTGATAGATTGCTATTGCGAGAATTCTGAGCAGATCGCGCGTAGATATAGCTCGACCCCACACTCAGCAGCGCAAAGCCTGCCACTAGCGCAACAAGGGTATACTTTGTCGTATTTTTTTTCGTTTTGATGGTTTTTAGCATGGTGCTCCTTAGATTTTTCTTGACATTAGCAAATCAATACACAGTACATTATGAGTGTCGTTCGTGTTGTTCTCTCGTCGTCTTTCTTCACTCCTCTCGTCTCGATTACTCGAAACGAATCCTTACTATCTAGCTAACCAGAAATGCTACTCTATGTCAATGATATCGTTTCGTATAGTACCTCATATACTGCGTGTTCTGACCTCTTATTCAAACTCGCCACCGAAAATGCTATACTACATATATGTCCAAAGAAGTTATCCTCACCGGAATTCGTAGCAATGAAGAGCCAACACTTGGCAATTATCTTGGTGCCTTTGTGCCAATGGTACAGCTGCAGCAGCACTACGCTGGGCACTACCAGCTCAATATGTTTGTGCCCGACCTCCACAGCTTTACTACACCGATCGACCATACGACACTTTACGAGAATACGCTAACCAACCTCAAGTACTTCATCGCAGCAGGGCTCGACATCACCGACGAGCATACATTTCTCTACCGGCAGAGCTTCATCCCAGCGCACAGTGAACTCACATGGATTTTAGATTGCTTTACTGGCTTTGGCGAGATGAGCCGGATGACGCAGTTTAAAGAAAAATCAGCTGATACCAACAATAATGTCACCGTTGGGCTCTTTAATTACCCTGTCCTAATGGCAGCTGATATTCTTCTTTACAACGCTCGATGGGTGCCAGTCGGTGAGGATCAGTTCCAGCACCTGGAGATTACCCGTGATATTGCACTGCGCATGAATCATAAGTTCGGCGAGCTTTTCACTGTACCAGAGCCAACTGCCAAGCAAACCGCCTTCATCCAGCGCGACACCGGTCTACGCATTCGCAGCCTGACAAACCCAGAAAAGAAGATGAGTAAGAGTTCAACCGACCAAAAGTCCAAGATTAACCTTGCTGATACCCCCGCCCAAGCGCGCAAAAAGATCATGGCTGCCACAACAGACTCGCTTGGTGTTATCAACTTCGACTGGCAACGTCAGCCGGGTATTACTAATCTACTTCAACTGCTTGCAATCTTAACCAACCGTCCGCAAGCTGAGGTAAATGCCGAGTGGGTAGGGCAGACCCAATATGGTCCACTCAAGCGTGCAGTAGCTGACGCGGTGGCTACCTTCCTGACTGATTTTCAAACGCGGCTCGCGGACATTTCCAACGAGACACTGCTTGCTACTCTCGAGCGCTCTGAGCGAGCGATGAATGAGGTCGCTAACACCACGCTCCTCCGCGTACAAAAGGCGGTTGGCCTGCGGAGTACATCATGAGTAGAGCACAAGATGGAGCCATTGTATGAAAATCACATCAAGCGACCTCCTTGCTATCTTGCGCCAGTTTCGTCAAGCAACTGACGATAATGTCCCGCGTCATATCGACCAAATCGCCAGCAGTCACCCACAGCCTATCAACCAGCTGGTGCGTTTTCGCTTCGATCGCCGGCAGTACTTTTTGCTCATCGACGACACAGCGGAGGATCATGCACCCTACATCATGCAGCAGATCTACACCGCAAAAAGTGATGCAACGGGGGAAATTCTCTCCAACCCACTCAGTGACATTGCGACCTACGGTCTACCATTCAAGGGTAAGGACGTTTACCTTTTTCAGCAGCAGCGCACCACCCAGCGTCTTGATAGCCTGCTTGCAACGCGCCACCCCGAGACCAGTCGCTCTACTTGGCAAAAACACATCAAAGCTGGCCACGTCGCTGTCAATGATAGAGTCGTCTGTCAACCACGCCAACTAGTAG
>CAURVP010000010.1:0-30488 GCA_963528475.1 uncultured Candidatus Saccharibacteria bacterium
GCTCTACGTCAGCCTGAAGGAGCACGACCCGCGCGAAATTACCGAAGCCGAGGCTCGCGTGCTCTACGCCGCCAAGCTCAAGGCCGAGGCAGAGAAGCACATCGCTGATTTTGGCGCTATCAAAATCCTCAAGGGACGCTGGGGGCCATATGTGACTGACGGCAAGACCAACGCACGTGTGCCCAAGGATACTGATCCAACAACTCTGGATGAGGCGCAAGCCCGCGAAATCTTGGCCGCCGCACCACCCAAACGAAGCCGGCGCAAGACCGCAGCCCGCACCACCACCACACGCAAGAAGCGCACCGCCTAGCCCGGCGACCTCTCGTATACCAGCGGCTCCTCTGTACTGGCCGCTGGTTTTTCTATGCCAGCCCGCATTGCTGCGAGCCCGTCAACTGCCCCGTCATGCTCGCCACATCACTTGCAAATGAAAAGCCTCAAAAAATTGTTTACCATAAGCGTAAAGTGTGTGCTATAATAGTTCTATGATGAAACGATTGACTTATATCACCTATTATTCTATAATCAAATGTAAGAAGTGCGAGTGGGCATTCACAAGCAACTGAGAAGGAAATGGAGAACCGAATCATGAACCAAACAACCAAACAACCAACCGAAATTTTTGCCGCGTCGATCGCTACCATCCTTGATGCAGTCGGCGAAGAACACGACCGCGAGCGCGAGATCATCGTGCGTCGCTTCGGCCTCAAAGAGCGCCGCGAAACGCTCGAGCAGATCGGCGAGCTGCTCGGTATTACGCGCGAGCGCGTCCGCCAGCTTGAGAAAGCCATCGTAGTGCGCCTGAAGCTTGCTGCCGAAGCAGGTGAGCTAGAGGGCCTGCACGACGCCGAGCGTCTCATCATCCGCGACCTCTCCGAGAATGGCCGCGTTGGACGCGTCTCAGATATCACACAGCGCCTGCTAGACGTCGAGACACCCACGGTGCAGCAGCGTGCCCATATTGCCTTCATCGGCGAAGTGTCAGCCCGTCTCACCCCCATCAACGAGACCGACAAATACCACCAAGGCCTGGCCATTGCCGAATACGGCGACGAGAAGGCGGTGCGAAGCCGTGTGGATGAGATCGTTGCCGCCATTAAGCAGCATGGCGCGCCCATTAGCCTCGAAGCGCTGCATGACCAACTCACCTACGAGAACCCCAACCAAGTGCGCGGCCTGGCCAGCCTTTCTACCCAACTGGCCCACCTCAAAGATATGTGGGGCCTGAGCAAGTGGCCAACCGTTAATCCCAAGAATATCCGCGACAAGATCTACGTCGTCCTATTAGACGAAGGCAAACCGCTGCACTTTAGCGAGATTGCTCAGCGCATCAAGGAGAGCACCTTCAAGCGCCGTAACGTCACCAAGCAAGCCATCCACAACGAGCTCATCAAAGACAAACGCTTCATCCTCATCGGCCGCGGCATTTATGCGCTCGACATCTGGGGCTATAGCCAGGGCACCGTGGCTGATATCATTGCCGGTATTTTGCGCGACGAGGGTGGCCCATTACACCGCGACGAGATCGTCAAGCGTGTCCTTAAGAGCCGCCAGGTCAAGGAGACCACCATCCTTCTTAATCTCCAAAGCAAGCCGCTCTTCAAGCGCGTCGCCAAAGCCACTTACGCCCTCGAACCACCCAAGGAGCAAGCAGAGGCGGTCGCAGCAGCGTAGCTCTAGACAAACAATATGCCAATATAGAGACGAAGCGATAAGAGCTTCGTCTCTTGGTTTTTGGGGTTCTGCCTGCCCACATAGGTCTGATTTATCAAAGCTTCTCTTTGTACACTACGCTCAAAAAGAAGACAGAGAAGTGCTATAGCTTATAGCATATTTGGACCAAGCATCGGCAGGGAAGTGGCCTCCCCTCCTGGCCCGAACACCACATATACTCAGCTATAACAGAGGTAATTTGCCGCGTGGACAAATATCGTATACACATGATGGCTGCGGATATCTGCGTGTGATTTTGCGCTCATAGGATTATTTATCGGCCGTTTTGCGTGCAAGATAATTCTGCCACAGCCACAATTTGCTCATATATGCCTCTTGTATCTATTCCTTTGCAGAGTAAAGTACACAGCAAAGGCGCAACAGTCAGCAACCAAAAAGGGCAGGGCAAGGCAGGGGAGCCCACCACCCTTTCGCCAAAAATTCCCAGCAACCGCCCTACCCCTGTTTTGCCTCATTTCACTAGCATCTACTACTAATAAGCTCATATTTGAAAGCTATGTTATCGTGACATACCTCACCTGAGCTATAGCTCTCTGCTTACCTCCGGTTTCTTCTATGCTTATATCCCTTAGGTTAGTCAGAGTGTCATACTTAGTCATACTTAGTCATACTTTGGTCCTTGCAGATATACCACTACCTATAACAGCCAGTAGGCTATCTAAATATACTGTGACATTCACGAGCCCACAGCACCGATTAGTATACCACACAATAAAGCAAGCGATCATGCACAGAAAAGTAGCAGCCAGAAGCAAAGCATAAGCATAAACACAAGCGTTAATAGACAAGGGAATGATAAGCTGCAATGTGCTGCAATCCACGCGTACACAACAATTCACACCCGCACAGCAGTGGGGTAGATGTAAAAGATGTACACTAGATCATCTTTAGGAGTGTAATATAACTTCGCACAATAATCCTTTTACGATGCATATATAGCTCTGACCCCAGATATGGCCTGAATTGAGCTGGGTTTGGCGGTTATGGGCTTTATGAGGATAAGACGCATATATCCGGTTTATAGATCTTCGATTATTGATCGATCTTGCTTCTCGTTCAGCAGGTTCACTTAAGATATCTGCGCCATCCAATGGGGAGAGTAAGGATAGAGCCGTGGGCACTTATACGTCCTGCAAAAGTAAAAGCAGACGCTTGTTCTATTGGAGGGAACACACTGCGCATATGTTCATACACGTTCATACGTACGCAAAGTTACGTATGTTTGTTCGCGTGTGAATGTGTTTGTTGCGCACAGTGTTTGTGACTGTGTGGCATTGGCTTGATATCGAACAAATAAGCTGGCTGCAAATACCCAAGCACATACATACTCCGGCCCTGTGTTTGCCTGGTATCATGCTGGTGTTGGTACGAGCCCCTCGGGCTACTAGCCATAGTTGCTTTGTTTGACACTTTGTTTGTTTGGTATTTTTGTTATGTTTTCTACCCTGCTTGGGTTGACCAAGATTAAAAACTATACGACATCATGATTTGACTTTTTCGCAAAAAACATCTCCCCTACTATTTTTTGCATTTTTTGATTTTTATAGTATAGATATAGTATTTGCACTTTTCCCGCTTTGTTATATAAAATGTTGTAAATTTGTTCTTGTTTTACAGGGTAGCTCCCCTGCCCTTTGCTGGATGTGCTACAGCTGGCTACGAAACCGATACTTCATAACCTCAGTAATTTCTCACATTAATTCCTCTCACGCCGCTCTATTTTCAAAAAGGTTTATAGCTTGATACCTCTCGTGAATGTCAGGACGCCAGACTCTTACGTCAAAACTAACCTCTGGGTGTTACTCATGGCAATCGATTTCCGCCCCATCAATGATGGATGGAGGAGCTACGGAGAAAAAGCGGATATCTCAATATCCACACTATTTACAAGGCTAGCACTTTTGTTATCAACAGTTCCTTACCGATACGCCGCTCGGCCACTGACGCGGACATCGAGATATTTGGGAGTGATGTGGTGCTGCGCCAGATAGCGAATGGCCCGGGCGGCATCCTCGCTCTGCAGGCCAGCCGAGCGATCGACCGAGAACTTAACAGGATACTCCACCCCTGTAAACCAGACATAGATTTGACGAGTCGTGCCAGCTGGCAGCGTAATCTTTTGGACGGTGAGCTGGTGTCGACGGACGGCACCAACGACTTTACCAATAAAGCCAAGGAATTGGTTGCTCGCGACAACTTGGTTATTGCGCGTACCGATACCACTGTCGTCTACCACCTCGATGCTTGGCCGTGGCCCATAGGAGCGGCGGAAGGCATGACCCTCGGTATCGACAAAGAGCTGCTGGCGATTAACCGTCCAGACCACTGCTGCCTGGCGCATGGCGAGGGTGATGGTGCTGCGCCCCAAGCCAGCTTGCTGCGTGGTTGGGAGTACTGCGGCAACCTCGGGGCAATCATGCGTCTGGAGATAGGCCGCCAGCCGACTAGTATTGAGCGCAAAGCGAAAACGCTCCAGCGGATGGGCAGTGAGATAGTCGTTGATCTTGGCTTGGTAGAGCTGATGGTTGCTGGTGAGATTGCCTGCAACAACTGGTGTCGCAATGACGTTATCAAGCGCAAACCACACTGCAGCTAGCAGCCCCACTACCACTCCAAGCGACAATGCCACATGGCGGCGCGTCCGGCGCAAATCATGCGCATGCATACGCGGTGACCGCAGCTGCGCCTTAGACTCGCCCGCACTTGGGACACGACTCACCAAGCTACCAGTCAGTGTACGGTTACGCCGGTAGGTGTAGGCGGTGCGTTGGAGCTGCTCTTCCCTCTTGTTTTTGGCAGCTCGGCGTCGCGCTGGTGGTGGTGTTTGTTTTGTGCGAAAGCCCATGATGCTACAGGCCATTATACCGTAGATGACTAGTTGTTGGCAAAAGCATCTGGGTATTAAACGATGTCTTCTTGGTACTACCCCCCCTTCAGCACTAGGTAATTGCCTGATTAACACCTTCCCAATATAATTTGACATTTCTTGCTCCCCACTCCATACTGGGAGCACTACAGTTAAGCGGAGAAATCGACATATGAAGACAGTCCATGCAACAAAAGAAGGAGCAACAATCGAGCTCACAAGAGACGAGATTTGTCTGATCGCAGCACTCGGCACCGAAGTGTTTCATGGAGCCTTTCGACAAGAGTGTGAAGACCTCTGGAATACTGTCGCTATGCCAATCTCTTTCAAGCGGTCTGGCGAGATACTAGACCAATTTTATGACACTCTCATTACAATCAGCAAGCTGCCTCCCTCTAAAGAGCGGCAGGAAATCGATGCACACTATCGGCCATTTGAGTTTGGGAGCTGATAGCTTTTACTGCTACAAGCGAGGCTTGCCTCATCTTGGCACAGTGTTTTTAATGAAAATAATGTAGCATGGATTAACATGCTACATTATTTACTAGTACTTTATGATGAGACCTTAGATACACTCTTACTCTCCCCTTTTTCTACAAGAAGAGTCGGGTCACTTTTTATCCTTTTCTAGTACGCTGAGCCACCTTCACCACCATTTGCGCTACATCGCGGGCGGCGTGGGGGCGTGCATAGGTGTGGAGGCGCTGAGCGAGCTGCTGGCGCTGTGCAGGGTCACGCACGAGGGTAAGAATGGCCTGGCTAAGGGCATCGCTCCGCTCTAAGGCGTCGTCTTGCAAGACCAGAGCAGCCTTAGCCTCGTCATAGATGGTAGCATTTTTGCGTTGGTCGCCCAGGTGATGGGCCGGCACCAAGATGGCTGCCTGCGCGAGGCCAGCGAGCTCTTGCGTGAAGGTGGCACTAGCGCGTGATACTACGACATCGGCTGCACCGAGCAATTGCGCCATATGCTCGAAAACGAAGGGTACACAGTGAAAATCGGGGTGCTGGGGCGCTTTGGCCCGGGCAGCATCGTAATTGCCTTTGCCCGCCACCAGATAGACCTGCATGCCAGCAGCTAGCAAGTTATCAGCAGCGCGCAGCACCGCGTGATTGATAATAGCCGAGCCAAGACCGCCACCGGTAGCAACGACTAATGGCTTGTGTGGATCAAGCGAGAAGGTCTGCCGTGCCTGCTGTCGCTGAGCCGGAGTGAGCGGACGAAAATCAGCGCCAATCGGCACCCCCACATAGCGGCTACGCGATGCTGGATAGTGATAATGCTTGAGTGGCCAGCCCGTAGCAATCGCTGCTGCCCAACGTGCCATCACGCGGTTGGTCAGGCCAGGGCGAGCATCGGAGTCGTGGATCACTACTGGTACGCGCAGGCAGCGCGCTGCAATGCCAACAGGCAAGCACACAAAGCCCCCTTTAGCAAAGATCACATCTGGCCGCCAGCGCAGCACCAGCCAGAGGCTCTGACATACGCCAGCCAGGATCTTAAAGATATCTAGTATATTAGCCAGGACAATACTCGGCATAAGCAACTGGCGCACCACACTGAGGTGCTGGTAGCGCCGGAACTTGCCCGCAGCGATTGTCCGCACCCGCACTGGCACTGCAGCATGCTGCATGAGCCCGCGCGATTGGCTAGCAAAGGCCTTATCGCAGACGAAGGTCACCTGCACATCGGGCTGGAGGGCTGCGATTTCATTAATGACGGCGACGACCGGCGTAACGTGCCCGCCCGATCCACCGCCGACTGCCAGTAGCTTCATGAGAGGTCTCCTTTTCGTTGATTGGTTGGTAAGCTGCCTGGCGTGATAATTGGAAGGCCAGACCAAGCGCACCAGCAATAAATACCATACTGGTGCCACCAAAGCTCAGCAATGGCAGCGTAATACCCGTCAGTGGGAAGACTCCAATCATCGACGCTACATTTAGCATAACATGTGCGCCCAGCCAGCCAAAGACTCCAGCTACCACCAGGCGCATTGTTGTATCAGGCAGGCGCTCGGCAATCCTTAGTAAGCGCAGTAGCAGCGCTGCAAACAATGCCAGCACGACCACCGCCCCCACAAAGCCAAACGTTTCACCAATAATAGCAAAGACTGAATCGTTAATCGCCTCAGGGAGGTAGCCCGTCGCTTGGATACTGTTGCCAATACCCAGGCCAAATAGCCCGCCTGTACCCAGTGCAATCTTCGCATTCTTGATGTGGTAGCCATCATCGTTGCTACTGGCGGCGTGGTCATCCCCCTGGAAGAAGGTCGCCACCCGCTCCATGCGGTGCGGCGCAATGACGATGAGCAGTAGCACCAGTGCCACACAGCCCGCCGCTAGATAGGCTAGCCAGCGCCAGCTCATGCCACTCATCACCACCATGCATGCCACCATGGCAGTGAGAGCCAGGCCTGTGCCCATATCCTTTTGCAAAAATATCACGAAAAAGAGCGCTGCGCACATCATAATTACCATGGGGATGATCGTCTGATGGAGGTCGTTTATTACCCCCTGACGCATTCGTGTGCCAAGGAAGAGTGCCATATAGATAAGCATGCCAAACTTCAGCATCTCGGCTGGCTGGAAGCTCCCCAGTGGCCCTAGCGAGAACCAGCGGCACGCCCCAAGGCTACACTGAGCAATCGCCGAGACATGCAGCATATTGCCAAGGACAAACAGCAGTGCACACAGCACGAAGCCGCTCGCTAGCAGCGTACCCGCCTTCTGGCGCAGCCACGCAAAGGGTACGAGCGACAACCCCACAAAAGCGCTAATTGACAGCAGCAAGCTCACCGTCTGCTTGATGGCAAAGTAGCCATCGGTGTAGTAGTTGGTGTTGTGCGCAGAGTTGAGTACATTGGCACGCTGCGGGCCAATGGCATACATTACCACCAAACCCAGCAGCATGAGCAGCCCCACCCAGAGGATGATCTGATAGTCCGGCCGGTGCAAACGCGGCACAGCGACAGATGGAGCGGAGGTAGCATTACGTTGCTCACGGCGCACTGGCTGAGCCGACCGAGCCGAAGCCGATCGGTGTGCAGCACGAGTGCGGCGAGCAGCAACCATTCTAGATGTGTCCCCCACCCAGCGCCATCATCAGACCAATAAAGCCTGTCACGCAAGAGATTACCCAGAAACGCATCGTCACCTTCACCTCTGGCCAACCGACTGCTTGGAAGTGCTGATGAATTGGTGCCGAGATAAACACTTTACGGTGAAAGAACTTCTTACTGAGGATTTGAATAAGGCTCGAGCCCGCCTCTACCACAAACAGCACACCAATGACCGGCAGCAAAAACAGCGTATTCGTCAGCATCGCCACGACGCCTAGGCTCGTCCCAAAGGCAAAGCTCCCCACATCGCCCATAAAGAACCGTGCTGGATAGATATTAAACCATAGGTAGCTCAGCAGCACTCCCACTACAGTGAAGCAAAAACCTGCCAGTTGCAAATGCCCCTGTAGTAAGGCAATCACCCCAAAGATACAATAGCTTACCGCCAGCAGCCCACCAGCCAAACCATCCAGGCCATCACTAATATTCACCGCATTGCCAGTTGCTACCACCGCAAAGATAAAGAGTGGGACAATCCACGGGCCGAGCTGCCAGTCGCCAACGTACGGCACATGCACTGTTGTATAACCCAGCTTAACGTAAAAGAACCAGGCCAGTACCGCCGCCATCACCGCGATCATTGAGAACTTCAGCCAGGCGCGCAGGCCTGCCGAGCCCGAGCCATCACTATTGATATTGATCACATCATCCAGCAGCCCCACTGCCCCACCACCAAGCAATGCCGCCAGTGGGAGCCAGGTCTGGGCTCGGTCGAGATTAAACCCCAGCGTCACCACAGCAATGGCCACAATGCCAACCATCCCTGCCATAGTGGGGATATCGCGCGTGAATTTATCGGCATGCAGCTTAGTAAAGACCGTCAATTCCTCGCCCGTTGTGCTAGCGGCCCGTTGTTTTTTCCAGAACTTATACCGATACGCAAAGTAGGTATAGAGCGGCGTGAGGGCCATCGCCAGCAAAAAGGCCGCGACGCTGAGAAGAAATGTCGCGTTGAGCTCGCGAACGAGTGTGGTGAGGTTCATTATGGTGTGTTTCCTTTCGGCTCGAGCTTCATATAGTCGAGCAACCAATTAGATATATCCGTGAAAATCGGGTGAGCGTCTTGACCCCCCTGCATATTCAGCCCTTTGCCCGAAACCTCCACCATAATAACATACGCTGGTGTTTTGCCAACCTCCCCACCAAAACCAAGGTAGGTGCCAATAGTTTGGTTAGAAATATACTTACCATCCTTGATGGTTTGCGATGTACCCGTCTTGCCGCCAATGTAGAACCCCGCGCGATCGCCACCTGCATAAAAGGCCTGGCGCGCTTGGTGTACCATTTCGCGCACAGTGGTAGATGACTGCGGCTTGATGACATGAGCATACGAAGCTTTGCGCGCAGCCTTGGCAAAGGTGCCGTTGTCGTCAATCGTCCCCGCGATGATGGTGGGACTATGGTATGTTCCGCCATTAATAATCGCACTAAAGCCAGCCGAGACCTGCAGCATCGTCGCATCCATCCCCTGGCCAAAGGACATGTTAGAGTAGCGCACTGCATTGCCCTGCTGCTGGGTGGGCGATACGATATTACCCTTAGCCTCACCAGCGAGTTCTACCCCCGTCAGCTGCCCAAGGCGAAAGCGCTTATGGAAGTAGTCATACATCGTGTCGCGCGCCTGGCGAGTAATGTAGCTGCCATTGCCTAAGCGCTGTGCAACAGTGACCATACCAGTGTTGAGCGACCAATTGAGGGCATGCTGCATGGTAATATTACCCGTCTGGCCTTTACTGGCATTACCGATGGTGATGTCGTCTACCTTGATGCTATCGGTATTATGGTATGTCGTTTGCGGCGTGATGACCCCTTTGTCGATGCCCGTTGCCACTGTGAATGTCTTGATGTCGGAGCCCGGTTCGTATGGCGTGGTGATGGTGTTGTTGTTGAGTGCAGCGACGCTTTTGATCGTCTTCAGGTTGGACGGGTCATAAGTGGGGAGGTTGGCCATGGCTAAGACCTGGCCGTTCTGCGGATTCATTACGACTGCACTGACATCAGTCGCACCACTGCGCCTAGCCCCATCGACGAGCGCTTGCTCCACCCTCGTCTGGATGTTGCGATCGATCGTCAGTACCATATTGGTCCCATTCTTAGCAGGCTGGTTGATATTCGTCCGGCCAATGGTTAGTGGTACTGAGCGGATATCTGTCACTGTCTTAAGCACCCCATCTGTGCCGCGCAGCTTATCATCATTGGCCTGTTCGAAGCCGTACTTCCCCTTACCCTCGGCATCGACAAAGCCCAGCACTTGGCTGGCCAACTGCCCTTCCGGGTAAACGCGCTGGCTCATCGCATCAAAGCCCACCCCAGCGAGATTCTCCTTCTTGATAAGTTCAGCCTGCTTGCGGCTCACCTTAGTGGCAAGCACTTGGTAACGGCTTGGCTTACGCGTGATGTATTGGCGAAAATTCTCACGCACATTACCACCAGCCACCTGGTTGAGGACCATCACGACCTTATCTACATCTGTCACGGCCATCGGGTCAGCCCACACGGTATAGACCGTCTCATTCATGACAAGTTTGGCGGGAGTAGTACCATCCATAGTGTATATCTCACCGCGCTGGGCACGCAGACGAAATTGCTTGACTTGCTCGCTATCAGCCTGCGATACATAGTAATCATGCTGCAGCAACTGCACATACCCCAAGCGCAACACAAACACCACAAGTAGCCCGCCGAGCACAGCGGCGAGCGCCTGAGCGCGTGGCGTAGCAAGATGGCGCTGCAACATGGGCTACTCGCTGGCGTACGCTGTATTGGCTGGCGTTGTCATTGTTTTGGCCACACTACTACCCTGCACTTCCTTAAGGGCGGTCAGACGGGCGTTATCGACCTCCAGGTCCTTCTTTTGCTCGCTGAGAGAGGAGATCTTGTCGTCAATCTTGCTGGCCTCGTAGCCATAGCTGACCGTGTGTGTCGCCTGCGCCAGATATATTAAGCCAAGGATGGTGATAAGGAGGGCAATCAGCACTGTGTGGGTGATTGGCCCAAGTTTGATAGCCGAAGCAAAAGCAACGGTGTTACGGTTGCGCTTCCAGGTGCTCTGGCGTCGACTATTAAATTGCATTGTCCGTGTGTAGGTTGTCATTGTGGTGGTGTTTGTGTTTAACGTTGGTATGGGGTCGTTTCTAGGGTGGGGCGGATAACGCGCCGCCCCAGCGCGAGGTCCTAGGCCAAGGGCTATTTGCCGTGGCGGACCAATACGGTTGTCGTGATTGATTGATTTTGTACGGGGATACGAACTGGCATGTCCCTACTCCTTTTTGTTTTTTATATTTTTGCGGCGGCTCGCAGCTTAGCACTGCGGGCACGCGGATTGTAAGCATCGTCATGGCTGCCCGCGATTGGCTTCTTGGTAAGGATGCGTAGCTCGGCCTCGTAGCCTGCCTGGCGCTGCTCCGCGAAGAAGCGCTTGACGAGCCGATCCTCGAGGCTATGGAAGCTAATCACTCCCACACGTCCACCAGTGCGTAGCAAGGCTGGCACCAGCTGGAGCGTCTGCTCTACCTGCGTCAATTCATCATTGACGGCGATGCGGACTGCCTGAAAGGTACGCGTGGCTGGATGGGTTTTGCCCCGCTTGCCACGGGTAGCGTGCTCGATGACACGCGCGAGCTCTCCAGTACTCGACAGTGGCCGTGCCGCGCAAATAGCAGCAGCATAGCGCCGTGCTATCGCTGGCGGTTCTTCGCCGTAGCGGGTGATCAGTCGGGCGAGCTCTGCCTCTGCCATGTGGTTGACAATCTGCTCGGCAGTCATCGCCTGGCGTTGATCCATCCGCATATCAAGCGGGCCAGTGTGTGTAAAGGAAAACCCTCGATCAGCTCGATCGAGCTGCGGTGACGACACCCCCAAATCCAGTAGCAATAAATCAAATTGCTCGCCCTCGCGAACCAACTGCTGTGCTGCATGCAAAAAATCACAATGCATCAGCCGTGCGCCCTGCCCTGCCAAGCTACCAAGCTGCGACAAAGCATACTGGTCGCGATCGACCAAACACGCCGTGGTATACGTCTGGGTCTGCTCGAGAATCGCTGTGGCATGGCCGCCATACCCCGCCGTCAGGTCGAGATAGCGCTCACCTGGACGTGGCTGGAGCTGGGCCAACACTGCCTCCAGCAATACCGGAACATGAAGTGGTGGATGTGCTTTGATACTCATACGTTTCTTATGGTAGCATAATGCGTAATAATATTCTTGCCTGGTGGCATGCTATTATTATGCTCATGTCTACAATGCAAAAGCATACGGCTTCTCGCTTTGGCGGATCGACCTGCTGCTGAGGGAGTGTGAGAATCTGTTGTTGTCCCAACAGATTCTCAGCCCAACGCAAGAGGTCGATACTCGGGGAGTGTCGACCCTTACAGAGTTCCCGAATGCAGTAGGCGATACACCAAAGCAATGTACGCTATTGATTCTAAAAGATACGCCCCGCTCAGGCTACTGCGAGATAGTCCGATGCGGATTCGAGATCACCCACCTGGTAGCGAAACCTGTTTGTTTTCGCATAAAATGTGTTTGTTTTTGTTGACGATCTTTGCTTGTACCAGGCCGAGAGAGCCTGCCAAAGATCGTTTGAGAGACTTATGTGTATAATTGCCGCAGCAATTATGTGAGGTGGAGTTTTTTTGGGAGGTGTTTGTGAGGAAGGTGCGCCCGACAAGGTTTTGCGTGGGTCGGGTGCCCACATGGCTCACTACCAGATGGTTGATCTCGAGGATATCAGTTACACGTACTTGTTAAAGAGCGTCACAAAAACAGCCTTGCTACTCGGCCTGCTCTGGTGCCATCAAGCGCCAATACTGGCCAGCGCGCACCGCCACGACCTCGCGCGATATCCCAGCATAATCCAGCAGATGCTGCTCTACCGTTACCCTGCCCTGCTTCTGGTCCAGGGTGGCAGCAGTCTTGCCGCGCCGGAACTTGACGTTGAGGTCGGCGACATGTTCATCCAGGATGCTGCCTGTCAGCGCTGGCTCTACCTGGCTATCCCACACATCCTGCGCATACAGGTGGAGGTAGCTGCCAAAGCCGCGCGTCAGGACCACGCCGCTGGCGAACTCCGCCCGAAGCTCCGTCGGTATGGTAAGCCGACGCTTGTCATCCAGCTTGCGTTCGAAGTAATCCATGGGGTGTGGTGATCCTTACAGATGAATTATTTTGTTTTTGTGCAGTGGTGTTTGTTTTTCTCGTGGTTACCCACTTTCTTCCACTACTCCCACTATACTACCCACTCTCACCCACACGCAACCCCTTTTACCCACGGCGTTCCCCGCCGTACTGGCGCTTATCCACAAATCTGTGGAAAAGCTCAACCAGTATCAGGGGTCAGCAGTTTTCCCCACTCTGCACAATGTGGATAAGAATAAGCGAGATTGCTGGGCATTTTGCTCTGACTTAGACGCGCCTATAGCGAACATATCTTACTATTTTATACGTACAAAAATAGAAAGTATGCCGATTTTATGGCATTATAAGCAAAATAGCTTGACGCCGCTCTCATATATTGATATATATATTAGCTTTTTAGCTCAGAGGTTTCCTCTAAAGAGCAGAAAGCAGCTCTTTGGCCTCTGAAGTAAGAAGGGACTCTGTTATGAATCCGTACACCATTGAAGTTACACTGCTTAACGGACAATCGTTTGTTCTAATAAGCAGCTTCAAGGGCTCTAGTTATTTTGTTGATTTCTTGAAAAAAGCGAGAATTTGCGATAACTACTTGCTCGCTGAGGGTGATATATACATCAACCCAGACGCAATAGCATCGTTTAGGTGCTACGAGACAGAGGCTGAATAAGCCCACCACACAGTCCGCCATATCACCGCGCCTGATTGAGTACTTTCTCGAGTATTCTCGGGCCTGGAAGCCCGATTTGGCCGTGGCAGTTGGTGGGCTGTGTTTTTTGCCAAGAAAAAACCGGCTGGTATGGAGCCGGTCTTTTATTATTTCTCTCCTACCCCTGATGCTCAAGCAGCCAGTTGTTGGCTGCTACCCAGGTCTCGAGCGTGCCGGTGTCGAGGTAGTGACCCTTGGTGGGGACGACAGCCATGTGGCCACCAGCGGCGAGGTAGTCGTTGAAGGGGTCGGTGATGTAGTATTCGCCCGCGACGTCGTCACGGTCGGCGTGGGCGGCAATGCGCTGCAAGAGGTCGTAGCTGAGGACGTATTTGCTGACATTGATCATCTCGCTGGGCGCCTCACCTGGCGCTGGCTTCTCTACCACGCCGCGCAGACGGCCATCATCAGCGACATCCAGCACGCCATAGTGGCTCAGCTGGTCGGGTGGCATGTGTACACCCAGGATAGCCGAGCGGTCCTCCCCTGCTGCCTCAATGAGGCGCGCCACCTCTGATGTGCCATCGGCATTATACACACAGTCATCGCCCATCAGCACCACCACTGGCTCACCCGGGTCGAGCTGCGGTACCACCAGGCTCACCGGGATGGCTGTGCCGTACTTGCCATAGCTCGACTGCACCATGTAGTGCAGATTGACTTTCGGCGGAGCGATGAGGGGCAAGAGATCTGCCTTGCCATTTCGGCGCAGGTAGTTGTTGAGATCGACATTGGAGCGGTAGAAGTCGCGAATCTGTGTACTCTGCTCGCTCACCACGAAGTAGATATCGCGGATGCCCGCCGCGATGCAGTCTTGCACGGCGTAGTCTACTACCGGGCGGTTACCCAGCGGCAGCATGCATTTTTCGATCGTCTTGGTGACGGGCAGGCGCCGTGTCCCCCAGCCTGCTACGGGGATGATTGCTTTGGTGCATTGCATACTCGATGTCTCCTTGTATGATATTAGTTGCTTGAGCTAACGTATGACAAATGGGCCAATCTCCTGAGCGCCAATTGATGGAGCGCGGTGTGAGTTGGCCCGTGTGGTCGATCTGCACGCAGCGGATGAACGGGTCTGGCTCGGGCGCAAAGGCAACGGCAACGGGCTTATCGTCGATTAGGTAGATTGTTTGGCCGGGGTTTGCAGCGGCAGCACGGCGCAGCCACTGGGCTTTGTCTTGCAAGGTGGTGATGATCACCTGCCCATCCTGCTGAGCCACCAGTGCACGCACTGCTGGGCACAGACGGGCTTTGCAGTGCGGGGTGATAGGGTCACCATAGGTCAGTATCTGCACCGTGCCATAGTGGCTGAGCGCGCGCAGCATCGATGCAACGCCTGGGTATTGGAGATGGCCATCGGCAAGAGCCGTCTGCTCGAGCTGCTCTATAACAGACGCTGCATCCAGGCCGAGCGCCGCAAGCTGTGCCGCCAAGACGTAGGTCGGGGCGGTAGGATTAGTCTTTGGCCGGAGCATGTAGCGAGGCTGCGCTGCCAAGAATTCCTTGGCAGTCACCTGCGCTGGATAGAGTTGGGCTAGTGTTTCCGCTATCTCGCGCAGCCACTGCGTGGTATTGATAATCGTCCGGTCGAGGTCGACATAGATGTGATAGTGGCCCGTCATATACTCCATGATCTTTACAGTATAGCTAGTCCTTGGTGTTTATGCAAAGTATATCCGCATCAGCTGGCGCGCCACGACGTCGGGGTCGTGCCGGATGAAGCTGCGCGTGCTAGCCAATGGGTCGCTAGCCTGGGCACCATCCCACGCATCCTGCGCCAAGACTGGTGCAGCGCGGTAGCGGTAGTGCTGGCGATGCATCTCGTCCATGTCGTACTCTACCATCAGCTCGCCATCGTGGGCGTACTTGTCCATCAGCTCAGGGCTGGGACGCGTGTTGTTGAAGACGACATAGTCGAGGAACTGGCTGCCTGCTAGGCGCTCAATTTCACTCGCGAAGTCACTCACCGAGAAGCCGTCCGTTGGGCCGGGCTTGGTGACGAGGTTGCAGACAAAGACACAGCGTGCCTTGGTGGCAGCAAGCGCCTCTTGGATCTCGCGAATGACCAAGACGGGTGCCAAGCTACCATAGAGGTTACCAGGGGCTACGACGACCATATCGGCAGTGCGAATTGCCTCCACCGCGGCAGGGTTAGCCTGAGCTTCTGGCTCAAGCCAAATCTTGGGCCGACGCGCTAGCGCCTGCTGTGAGATGAGATATTCACCCTTGATAGGCTGACCATCCTCACCCTCTGCGCAAAGCGTCACATTACTGAGTGTCGCGGGCACAACGCACCCATCGATATTAAGCACCTGGCTGGCTAGTGCCACCGCCTCGGCAAAGCTACCGGTCATTTTCTCAAGTGCTGTAAGGAAGAGATTACCAAAGGCATGCCCCTTGAAGCTCCCCTCATCGAAGCGATAATTAAAGAGGTCGCGCACCTTGGGGCTATTGCTCAGCGCCACGAGGCACTGGCGCACATCACCAGGTGGCAAGACACCGAGCTCATCACGCAGTTGGCCCGTCGAGCCGCCATCATCTGCCATATTGACGAGCGCTGTGACCTGCGAGGCATACTGCCTCAGGCCTGTCAGGAGCGTAAAGCTCCCCGTCCCGCCGCCGATGACGACGACGCGTGCTCCACCATTGCTCTGTGCCATGTATTATTCCTCCCGATTATTATGACTACGTGAACGACTGCGTGATGCGACTGCTGGTCGGCGCGGCGGTGCAATCACCCCACTCGAACGTGCCGCTGACCCTGGTGTAGATGGTGGCATTTGGGGTGTTTGGGGCGGCGTCGGCGGAGTAGGTTTGGGCGGCACTACCGGCGTAGAGCGAACAGAGCGCGGCGATGATGTAGCTTGCGCCTGCGCGGTAGCTGGCTTAGCACTCGGCTTCTTGCGCGCTGGTACAGACGGCAGTGGCTCAATAGGCTGCTCTGCTTGCTTCTTCTGCTGCTGCAATACGCGAGCAAACCATAGCGCACTGGGACGCGGTGTCCGCTTATACGTCTTGTAGTCGACCGCAAAGAGGCCAAAGCGCGGCCAAAACCCTTTATCCCACTCGAAGTTATCGAGGAAGCTCCAGTGCATATACCCCAGCAGCTCTACCCCATTGCCAAGGGCGCGCTGCATAGCAAGGATAGACTGAGTGAGCCATTGCTTACGGAACTGGTCGCGCTCGTCGGCCACGCCGTTCTCTGTCACGAGCAGAGGCAGCTTGTAGCGGCTCCAGAGACGCTCCAGCACAAGCTCGAGATGATCGGGCTGCATCGTCCAGCCGAGATCGTTTGGCGTGGTCTCGGGGTTGTGGATGCGGTAGCCATAGATGCGATTACTAAAGTAATAATTAACGGCAATGTAGTCGCTCTGCCGCACCACCTTGCGCAGGAAATAATCATCCTGGAAGAACTGCACCACCCGCGCTGTCGCTCGGCTAAGCCAGGCGTCGTCGCCCGGGTAGGTATAGGCCGAATTCTTGGCCACCGCCACCTTGAAGCGCCGACTCTTGGCATGGAGGGCTTTGGCTACTTGGTTGTGCGCATAGGCAAGGTTGCTCAGCACGCGGTAGGTCTGCCACTTGCTGCGGACGTTGGGTGGCCAGGTGCCGTTGTAGTAGCTCTCAGTCACATAGACGCAGGGCTCGTTGATGGTAATGACATAGCGCACCGTGGCACCAATCTCATCCATCAGCTTATCGACAAAGCGCACAAAATACTTCACATTATCGCGCTTCGCAAAGCCCCCCTGGGCAGCAAACCATACCGGCAGCGTGAAGTGAAACAGTGTCACGACGGGCTTCAGCCCAGCATCGGCCAACGCGGCGAGGTATGCCTTGTAGTATTTGATCGCCTCGGCATTCCACGCGCCCTCTTCTGGCTCGATACGCGACCACTCCACACTAAAGCGCCACGAGGTGAGGCCCATCTTCTTGGCCAGAGCGAAGTCTTGCGTGTAGAGCTCGGCGTGGTTGGCAGCTTTGCCCGAGATATAATTGTTTGGATCTTTGGCAGCACTGGCAATGTGCGGCCAGTTGGGCAAGTCGCCATATTGATATTGGCTCTGAGCAGCGAGGGTCTTGGCCTGAGCTTTTTCCCACTCCGACCACTGGTTGTGCATACCACCCTCGACCTGATGCGCGCTTGTAGCAGCGCCCCAGAGGAAATGTTTTGGAAATTGCACCGTAGATTGTTGCTTAGCCATAATGCTTATTGTACCATCAGCAGAGGATTAAGAAAAATAGAACATTGGGTGGATACACCGTCTCGCTTTCTTCGCACTAGTTTCACCTTCCCACACTCCCTCCGACGGAACACTATAAGGGTGAATATCTCCCAGATATTCACCTCTTGCGTTGGGCTGAGAATCTGTTGGGATAACAACAGATTCTCACACTCCATCGGATGAAGTGCGGGAAGATGGAGCGTGAGAGTCTTGAGATCAACACTCTACCCCGACAAAAATACAGTGCCCTTCCCTACTCCGGCAATTGCTCATTCTCGCGCAAGATTTTCTTGCCGCGCATTTCGTATTTAACGCCGGTCAGGTCGCTCGTGACGTAGTCGTCGTTGAGGAGATTAACAAAAACGGCCGCATCCTTGGCATCCATGATAATGATGCTCCCTGCCGCGTCGTCCGTCATCAGGCCCAGACCCATTTCGTCAGCGTGGTCGATGAGTTGGTCTTGTGTCACCTGGGCAGGATCGAGCTTTTGCAGTTTGGTCACCAGCGCTGGCGTGTCGCGCACCAGACGGTCGAGCGTAAGCCCCTCAGGCAAGGTAAGCTTGAACTGCTGGGTGATGGCAGCGATCTTCTCCTCTGCCACAGCGTGCTTTTTGGCATCGTAGCCAAAGAGCCGGACGAATTTGCTCTCGCTAAAGGCAAAAATATCGTTGCCGACGATCAATACCTGATTATCCGGCGTGATGCGTAGGCCAGCATCAGCCACAAATGGCTGGAACGACCCACCACTGTACATCCAGGCGGTTGCTCCCTTGAGCACCTGCGACTGGGGCAGCAGCTTGGCCACAAAGAATGGCTTGCCATCTGTGCCCATCCGGAAGCGCGCAATGATACCCTTAACCTTCTTGAATTCATGGTCACCCTCGTTGAAGGTCTCAAGATCTGCCTCGCTGTAGGTGATCTGCTCGACCACTTCCTGAGCGTGCACTACCCGGTCAAGCGTGGTGCGCTCAAGGACATTCTCCTCGGCCTTGGCCGCCTCAAAGTCGCGCACCATCAGGCCAGTCGCTGCACCCGTCTGCACTGCTGTGATCATATCGTAGAGGAAGAGCACCTTGAGCTGTGCCTTGAGCTCAGCCGCATAGTTGGTGGCATACACCGTATAGCCCTTGGTAAAGAGGAAGAGATCCACCTCCAGCTGGTCTTTGTCGCGGTCGGCTTGGTTGGCCCAGAGGAATATGTCGGTGGCGTCGATAGACGTGTCAGTAGTAGGCGGTGTGGTAATATCTGTTGGCTGAGTCTCGGCCTGAGCGGCTACGTCTGCATCACTCTGCGGCGTAGCAGCTGACTCTGGTGACGTTACTGAGGTGGTATCGGTAGTGGGGGTTTGTGTGTTTGGTTCGTTATGCATGGTTTCTAGTGTACTATATTTGAGGTGTAAAGCCTATTGCTCAGTAGCGTGCTTTTCACCGACATCAGGATGCTGGCTCAGCCAATTGTAGAGCGTAAAGCAACTCGGGACGAAACCATGGATCTGCTTGAACTGATCGGCATAGGCCACAATCTCACTGCTCGTGGGAGGCTCATCACCGAGGAGTGTTTGGACGTCTTTTATACGTTCTTCTACTTTATCTCTCAACCTTTCGTCACATTCAGGATCTATCTGCCATTGCGGCCTGAGCATTTCTCTATATTCAGCGTCATTATCACAACTCGCAATTATATCGGTCTTTGTTATCTTAGCAATAATCTCAGATAGTCTTATTGCACGATCACTACCTTCACCTTCATTAAGACAACTATCTATGGCACCTCTCAAGAGTGATGTCTGGTGTACATTGTCCAAAATATACGCATGTTGATCAAGTTGCCAGCAAAGCGCCTTAAGTAGTGAGCTGAAACGATCTGCATTCAGCCTCGCAAGCAACAAATCATCACCCCACTCGATAGCATCCTTTAAGAAGATGCTCTATTAGCCCGAATTCAGGGGCGCCAAATTCCACATCCCCCGGCGGCGTAAACCACTCACTGTCATCGAGCTGCTCAGGATTCTGTGGCTGCTGGTCTTCTTCGCCTAGATTATGACTACCGCCCTCATCATGCTGTAATGAATCATCATCAAGGTTAGGCGTTTCTACTGATTGATACCTGTCAGCTCTGCAGCGTCTGTCAACGACGATAAAATCACCATCACCACCCATTGTTGCAACCACACCAAGGCCCGGTACAAGCAACCCAGATTCTCGCTCCTGCCAACTTTCTCCATACCGCCCCTGTTTCGTCTCACCCGGCGTTTGCTCAGCACTGTGTGCTTGGTTGTGGGCTGGCCATACTTTCTCACTCATATCTCGGCTCCATTGTTATTAATTAGGTAGGAACTCATAATACATCACATCTCTCTACACTGTCAAATAACCCACAGGCACGCCCGCTAGGTATATCATACTCACTGCACAAGAATTACTACGCGCAGCAAACAATATCGTAAGGATAGCGCTCCTCAAAAAAGCCTAATTAGCGTTCTCTGTCTACTGGCCCATGCCCCAGCGTCTCCAGTGTGCGGTCAACCACTTTTTGGGCAAAGCGCTGCATGTCATCATCGCTCCTAAGATCAAGCCCCTCGCCTTGGTCGATGAGAAAGCTGTGTGGCGGGAGATCTGAAACCATGGGGATTGGTTCGCCATAGCCTTGACCCGCCATAAACCCCATAGAGTAGCGCAGGTCATTTGACTCATGCTCATTGAGGGCAAATACCCCGCGACGCAAGAATGCTGGGTGTGCCAAGCAAAATGCCGCTGTGTCGATACCCAGATATTCCCCTGGCTGCACCACCGGTATCTGGTATTCAGCGTAATGGGAAAAGCTATTATTTTGTGTCGATTCCACCATCGTGAGGCCAAGCGAATACCCCTCAGTACGCAGTGCCTCGATCGCTGCATACAGCGCCCCACCACGCCGCATAATCCGCTTGGATGAGACTTGGCTAGCCATTGATGCATTAACGTACATCATTGCCTGCTTCCCGTGAGTATCCTGGCGGACTTGGTAGTCCACCATATGCTCGGGCTCACCGTGTAGGTAGGCACCAATATCTACCTCATCACCAGCGAAATCTAGCCGAGACTCCACAATTGGTCGCCGCCCTACTAGCTGGTCAAGAGCAATACGCCCCACTGCCTGGCGCAAATGCTGGCGGCCCTCTTCCCAGCCGTAGCGCGCTAGCTCGATCGCCTCATCCATCGTACTCGTGCCCGACCACTGCCACTCATCTATCTTCAGGCTCGCTGCTCTGAGGCCAGATTGCTCTTGCTGCTCGGGTGCATGCTGCATCGCATCAATCATCTCACCAATGCTATCGAGCTGGCGAAAGTGCATCGTACGACCGTCATATTCTTGCTCAGAGCGACGCATCTAGTGCTTCCCTTGCCGCTTACCACCCACGTCGGGGTGCTGCCTCAGCCAATTACACAGGGTGAATCGCCCAGGAACAAAACCGTGGCAGGCTTCGAACTGCTTGGCGTATGCTTGGACGTCATGGTGGTTCAATTGCGAAAAGTGGTCTTTCACAAACTCTATTCGGTTATGTACTTCTATCTTGATGTTGTCATTATCATCATCCTCTGTTCCCCATTGTGTCATGTATCCACGGTCGCGGTGCCAACGCCGATCCTCTACATTGACTGCAGCAACTATATCTGAGATAAGGACTCTTTTTTTCGTCGAGCTATTGTCCTCTCTAAGAACGCGCGCTACTGCCCCGGTGATTGTCGGCGTTTGCAATATGTCCGTTAGCTCACACGAATGCATCGACTCCAAGTCCCAACACACTCGGACAAATACACCAGTGTCGTAGTCGCTTGTGTCTAATTCATCGATATTATAACAGTCTGGTAAGAAACGACGTATAGAACTATCAAGAGATTCCTCAAGCCATTGTTCATGCGCTCTATCGATAGTAATTTCTTTATCCTCCGGCGGTGTAAACCACTCACTATCATCTCTCTTTTCAGCGTCTTTTGGCTGAGTTTCTTGAGATGACTTACCGTGAGATTCATCAAGCTCTTTGCCTTTCGTAGCTTTGCGAGTCTTATAGTCAAGCGCCTCCTGCACCCTCGGCATCAACCGCTTGGCATTCTCAGCTAGCTTCTCGCGGTCGTGCTCCTTCATACCCTTATAGAGGAGCATCTCGCCCAGCCAGTCCTTACCAACGCCTTGCTTGGCCAGACGCACACCATACAAGCTAGCACGCTGGCTAATGATAGCGCGGATACCAAGCTCACCCAGTGCCTGGCGGTGCGCTCGCACCGTAGCGAGCCACTCTTTAGGGCTAGGTACCTCACCAGCCGAGATGTCGAGTGGCGAGCGGTTTACCTCTGTGCCAAGTATCAGCGCGTCCTCCAGATCTTCATCGGTGTCCATTGGGATGAATGCAAAGCGGTCGATGGTGGCCGCATCGATCGGTGCCCGGCCCACATACTCACTCGTCGCTCCGCGGCCAATCGTGTTGGCACTGGCGATGAAGCGCGCCATCTCGTGGCGTGGCACTCTGCTATCCGGAAACTCACCATGGCCATTAGCAAGCGC
The DNA here is from genome assembly GCA_963528475.1 of uncultured Candidatus Saccharibacteria bacterium. Taxonomy (GTDB): domain Bacteria; phylum Patescibacteriota; class Saccharimonadia; order Saccharimonadales; family Saccharimonadaceae; genus Saccharimonas. The sequence goes on from CAURVP010000010.1 coordinate 22,330, forward strand.
GCTGTTGAGGATAGTTAAAATACTTGCACTGCCATTATCGATCTCATCAAACATAAAGACACCACCATTCTCATACACCTCACGATAAGCTGTGTTATGGTAGTTACCAGTCGCATCGCGATAGCCCATGAGGTCGGACTTGGATGTCGTTGGCCCGAGCGATATAGAGCGAAATGGCAAGCCGAGGCTATTTGCCGCTTGCTCACCGGCAGTCGACTTGCCACTCCCCGCCTCGCCATACAGCCAGATGGGTACATCTGCCTGCAAGGCTGCGCGCACGAGGGGTGTGTGGTAGTGCGACGGTTTGGCTCTGTCGACAAACTGCTGCAATGCAGGGTATTCCTGCTGCCGTGTTGTACGATCTAGCGCGAGGATCGTCCGCAGCGCGTTTACAACCTCCTCGCTCGTCCCTTGGTGTAGTTGCTCTACAACCTGGCGTGCTTCGCTCAAGTCTGCAGTCACCCCTTGGTGCACTGCTTCGATATCGCGCAGTGTTTTGCCGCTCATCAGGTTACTCAGCGACTGGAGCGAAATCTCACCACTCCCTGCAGTATCTGCAGTGGTTTGCTCAGCGCTGCCCGTTAAGGCTCTCTCTCTCTCTGGATTTGCCATATTTTCTCCTTATTGTCTAGATTACTTTATTGTAAGAGATATCTAGGAGATTTGTCAATTAGTAAACTACGGGAGCTGCTCAGAAGTTTGCAACGCTCGTATAAGAGCTGAGCGTGTTATAAGAACATTCATTTTTGTTTACTGTAATCTATTGAGAAGCATGAAACGACCCCAGACTTTGGGATAGCAATGCGCTACTGCACCGCATCCTCGCCAAAATGCTTTTGCAGTCGCATTTTTATCGAGCCTTCGTGCCGGCCGAGAGTACGGCTGAGCTGGCGGATACTCACACCTTGGACGAAGGCCTGCTTGAGCGTCTCATCGTCGACTTTCGTCCATGGTTTGTAGGCATTGGGGTGGGTCTGGCGCATTGTGGCGATCTTGGCCGCCCAGCTGGTGCTGCCAGTTTTACTCGTCGGCTTCTTCTGCGGCATTGTGGCACGCTGAGCAGCTTGTTCGCGCAGATGTGCAAAGCGCTCGGCATCTTGGGCGGCACGGGTGCGAAGCTGCGTGTCTATGATATACGCTTCATCGCTCATGGTAAGCGCCATCCGATTGATACCAGTGAGATATATATTATCGAGGCTTTTGACGCGGCTCAGTGCCACATAGCCCATACCCGGAACAAAGGCTTTGCGTAGGTCGATGCGCGCGCTATCGAGCGTCATCCCCTGGCTTTTGTGTACAGTAATCGCCCAAGCCAGGCGCAGTGGCAGCTGCGAGATACTGGCCCGTTTGCGCGTACCATCACGCAGCTCCCAGGTGTCAGGCTGCATTGTCACCACATGGCTATTACGAAACTCCACCACAGGGTAGTCTGTGCCTGGCTCGAAGTCTGCTACCAAGCCAATGCTCCCATTAGCAAAGCGCCGCGCTTGGTCGTTCTTGATAGCCATCACCAGTGCCCCCTGCTTGAGCACTAGCACTTCTGGCGCAAGAATGCTCCGCTGGAGCGTGTCAACATAATTTTGCCCACCAGTGCTGCTGCGTTGGTACGATACTTCATCGCCAGGCAGCTCAGCGAGGCGAGCTTGGTTGATCCGATCAACATCGATATTGACGGTATGGAGCTCGGTTAGGTCGCTCTCGTGAGGTGGTTCTACCTCTGTACGAGCCAGTAATTGCTCGGCATGGCGTCGGCGCAGATCACCAGCTCGCATAGCCGTTAGGATGTCTAGCAGAGCGTCGCCCTTTTGCTGGCGGTATTGCTGATCGAGGTACAGAATGGCTGGGTCGAGCTGTCGCCAAGCTTGCGACTGCACCACAAAGCTCCCCTGCCGCCCGCCATCGCGATTAACTGGCGGTAGCTGGAAGAAGTCCCCACTCATCACTACCTGCAGCCCACCAAATGGCTGGCTTGGCACCTCACGCACCCGGCGACACACTTCGTCGATCATATCCAGGCGGTAGTCGTGCAGCATACTAATCTCATCGATGATCAGCACATCTGTCTTGGCAATAATATCGCGCCGTGTCTTCGACAGGTGATCAAAAAAATTGTTCGGCAAGCTATCGTGGATGCCAATCCCCGCCCATGCGTGGATGGTGCTGCCGCCCAGGTGAGTCGCTGTAAGCCCCGTCGTGGCAGTGACGGACACATACTTGCCATCCGCCTTACACTGGCGGATGAACTGCCCCAACACATACGTCTTGCCTGTGCCCGCTGGTCCTGTCAGCAGCGCACTCTGACCACTACGCAAAATCTCCTGTGCAAGTGTCTGATCCATAGGCTCTAGTATACAAGGTTGTGGGGTGAGAGGCAAAGTATGCGTATGTTCTCTATATATAGACAACTCATCATTAACAAAAACACGTTAACACCTATTTCACTCACAAATCCACAACCTTGACATTGCAGCAACACCCTTCTACCATAGATACATTACTTATTTAAGCGAGAGGAGAGACATATGGCACTGCTATCTCGATACAACTACGCCCCTAAGGACATAAATGATGGAGTACATGTATGGGCCGATTGCCCACAGCCCCTGCTCGACGCTGTCGATCCAGACGCTGCCATCGCCTACACTCGCACTCATAATCACAAGGTACCACCACAGTTTGGCGAACGAGATGTGACGCTGCCTGAAGAATACGCAGAAGCTGGCCTAAGCATTGCTACGCTCGGTGCATGTGCAATGGCTGCGGTAACCTACGCGTATGGATTTGATGGTACACCAATGCAAGAACTGGCAACAGGTTTTACGATTGGGTCTGCCACATCACTGATCGGTACTCCTGCTGCTGTTTGCGGCCGAGCTATGTTGGCCGATCGTGGCCATTATGGCCCATTTGCTCATTGGCGCGCCCACCAAAAGACGCGGCAGTTGCGCAAGCTCATCGGTGAGCAATACCAGCCTGTCACCAGCACAGTGCGAGACTTGCAACATATGATAAACGAGCGTAATAGCGAGCAAGACTCATCCGCACTAATCAACCCATTCGACACAGCTGCACTGGCGCAAGTCGTGGACCGTGTTATGCCAGGCCAGTCTGCCCTTCTTGCCCAGTATGAAATGAGCGATGCGCTGCGTGACCCATCAGGCTATAGCGCGCTACGGCACGACGTGCACGAAACACTCTCTCCTCATCTTGACGCCGTATACAAGAGCTACGAACAGCACGATACTACTCATAGTACAGTTTGGTAGCTACTCGCTCAAAAGATATAACTATCTTTTAGAAAGACACAACGAAGTGGAAGTAGAAAGAATAGTATAAGATGTATATACTCGCATTCTACCAGTGAGAGCTCAGCCTCGCCATTCTACCGATCCCACACAAACCCCTCACCAAAGTGCCCCCAGCGAGCGGTTGGTTCGTAGATGGGCTGGGCGAGCTGGAGTGTGGTGATGATGCCATGCGGGCTGAGATCGTAGCCTGTGATGGGCTGCTCTACACCATCGATGATGGCAGTCGCCTCGACGGGCTGGTTGTGGCCAATTGCATACGCCAGGCGCACCAGCACCTCCTGCGCGTGGTGCTGCCGCAGATAATCCACTGCAATGCGCCGCGCCATGTACGCCGCCGAGCGGTCCACCTTGGTGGCATCCTTACCACTAAAGGCCCCGCCACCAATCGGCACGCGTGGCCCATAATTGTCGACGATGAGCTTGCGTCCCGTCAGGCCAGCATCAGCCGCAAAGCCACCAATTTGCCAGTCCCCTGCTGGGTTGCAATGTAGCACTGGCACGTCATATTGCTTATCCTTAAAAAATGTGTTCACATACGTCTGCTGCTGAAGCCACTCCTCTACTGCCTCTGTTAATTCGTCTTTTGGTGCGTGTTGGAAGCTTGCAACAATTGCCGTTATCTGCCCACCACGTAGTGTTACTTGCGTTTTGCCATCGTAGGGCCAACGTTGATACAAAAATTGGTTCAATCGCCGCGCCAGCACTGTTTCTAGTGGGAGCAGCTCAGGCGTTTCGTTGCAAGCATAGCCGATCATCACGCCTTGGTCACCTGCCCCACCATCATCCACACCACGAGCAATCTCTGGGCTCTGCTGAGCAATGTGCTCAATTATCTCTACCTCACTCCCAGCCAAACGCTGCACAATCGGCACCACTGCCACCGTCGCCTGCGACGTCACTTCGCCTGTCACAAACACCGTGCCATGGCCGCCACACACTTCCACTGCCACGCGCGCCTGTGGGTCGTGGGCCAGATAGGCATCAAGGATGGCGTCGCTCATTTGGTCGCACAGCTTGTCGGGGTGGCCTGGGCTTACGCTCTCGGCGGTGCGGAATTGTGCTGATGCTATAGTAGTTGCTGTCATAAAAAACTCCCTTCTCTTATCCTGCACTGTCAGGCGAGAAAGGAGCTGCCTTCTTACGCGTCTCATATCTTCCCTGCGCACAGGCTGGAATTAGCACCTTACTCACTTCTTGAGCAGGTTGCTGGCGAGTCATCGGGCCAGTCCCTCGTCGCACTCTGGATATTAGTGATATTGGTAATAGTATAGCATATATTTATACTAGGAATACCCACCTTGTCGATACAGCACAACGCGACAAGAAAGATACAATTGCACTCAAGTTATCTCGCAGCCAGATTTTCCATAGCTAAAAACCGGTCGCTATGACCGGTTTTTAGGTACTTATTTTTCCTCTAGCCGCTCCCCAGCTCGTGCTCGGTTAGCCCATTGGTCGGCGAGCTCATTTTGCTCATGGCCGTTGTGACCGCGCACCCAGATGAGCTTCGGCTGCACGGTGGTATAAAGCGCATAGGCTTCTTGCACAAGCTCAAGGTTCTTGATCGGCCCGCTGCTCTTGCGCCAGCCCTTGGCTGCCCAGCCAGGTGCCCACTTAGTGAGGACATTAACCCAAAATTCGCTATCGGTATGAATCTCACACCCCTCAGCCCCAGCTAACTGCATGGCTGTGATGAGGGCCATCCCCTCCATGCGAATGTTCGTCGTGTTACCTGGCTCGCTGCCCAGCGCTACGGGCTTGCCCTGCTCGATGACGGCATAACCGCCCGGGCCAGGGTTGGGGCTAGCGCTGCCATCAGTGTAGAAAATGCGTGGAGTAGCTGCCATGCTAGTTACCGCGGTCCACGCGCTGGAACTCCATCCAGTCTGATGGCCGATACCACTTGGTGTCATTGTTATAGCGCTCGTCAAACTTCGCCTGGTGCCGTGCCAAGAAGTAATGCCTGCCACCATCGTGCTCGGCTTCGTAGCGAATATACATTTGGTCTGGATAATTCTTGGGTGCGCCGCTGTAGAGCATCACATCTACTGTATTGCCCGGGTTAAGCGTGTGCGACTCGTTGCGCATACTCCCTAGATACTCCCAGCTCACAACCTTCACCTGCCGGTCGGAATCATTCTTAATGCGTGCCCACACATCTATCTTCGACGCACTCTCATTCCGCACATCAACACGCTCTACGCGCACTACCGGAAAATTACTCATCTGCTTGTCTCCTTGTTTATGGGGTTATCGAGGTAATTATACCATATGGTGTGTGGAGTGCTTGCTAAATACAGCTATTGCGTTGATGCTGCGCACCATCACTACCTCTGTTATGATCAAGAACTCTGTCTTTACCTACGCTATATATAGCGTGCCCATATCTAGCGTCTAGGATCATGTGGAAAAGTCGTGGAGATTTTTTACCGACACTAGACCACTGTTCGGTAGTCATTTTTCGCTTTTACACTGCTGTATTTCTATCCAAATCCACTATGTCTTTCGCCGGGGGTGATGCTAGGAAGTGAAACCAAGGTAGCACCCTCATTACGCAAAGCAACCATTTCATAAACCTCGCAACACGTATCTACATATCGACATGCCGCTATCTTACCAGGCAGTCACGCAGCACACGGGACTGTATATCCTGCAATAATACCTATACCCCTACTGTCTATATACCACTAACCTACCTAGAATCTGCTCTCATAAACATCTTTCTTTGTCATAACGAGCCATACGTTGCTACAATAGTGGCATATATATTGCTATACGAATTATCTGGTACGGTTATTATGAAACTCCAGCGCCTACTCGCCATTCTGTCGCTCCTCTGCGAGCGGGACAAAGCCACTGCTCAGGAACTAGCCGATCGCTTTGAGGTGTCGAAGCGTACTATTTTGCGCGATATCGAGACGCTGAACCAGGCAGGTATTCCTATTATCACTCGGGCTGGCCGCGATGGTGGACTCGCCCTCATGCCGCACTACACGCTTGATCGGCACATTCTCTCCACTACCGACAAACAGCATCTAGCGAGTGCGCTGACGGGTCTCCAGAGTGTCGCTCGTCAATCATCAATCACCACCCTACATGCCAAGCTTCTCCCCGAAGATGACCAGTTTGCGATGCCGATGTATGCTATCAACTTTGCACCCTGGGCGGCGGGACACCCAGTTCAGCACAAGATTGAGCAATTGCAGCAGGCGATCGAGGAGCAATATTGCATGCAGATGTGCTACATTGGCTATGATGGCCAGACAGAGCGAGTAATCGAGCCACATCAGCTGGTGTTTCGGCAAGCGAGTTGGTATGTGTGGGCGTTTTGCCGGCTGCGCCAGGATTTTCGGCTCTTCAAGTTGCGGCGCATCATTCGCCTCTCACCGCAAGAGGAGAGCTTCTCGCCCAGGCCTTACCCGAACGCCTCTACTAGTGACGACTACTCGAGCAGCGTTATCTTCTCGCGCCAACCAATCGCTGGCTACACGCGCGTAGAACTCCGCTATGCTGCACATGATGCGCTAGCGGTGGCAGAGGTGCTTGACGGATCATTTCTCGATGTCAACCATGCTCGCGCTACCTTCTATACGCCGCAGCTCGCAATCGCCTGCGAAATAATCTGCCACCTCCCGCCCAGTGTCATCGTCGATGAGCCAGCGCAGCTTCGCGCGATAGTAGCGCAGTGCCGAAACGCAGGGTGATTCAAAAGACACAAAAAACATTCAATACTGACACACTGCTGTCATCATTTGTGGCGTATACTTGAGAGGCAATACACTAATCGATATATCGCAAGGAGGTACCTCATGATCGATCATTTTGGCATCATCGTTAAAGATATTGAAGCAAGCAAAGCCTTTTATGAGGCGGTATTGGCACCCCTGGGCTATGCCAAGACAATTGACGAATCATATGGCGTAGGCTTTAGCAATCCAGACCGGACGCAGCATACCGGGATATTTTGGCTTGGGCAAGGCGAGCCATCATCGCCGCTGCACTTTGCTTTTGCTGCACCGTCGCGGGCAGCAGTTGATGCATTCTATACAGCTGGCCTAGCAGCAGGAGCACAGGACAATGGTGCACCAGGCGTGCGGGCGATCTATCATCCAGACTATTATGGTGCCTTTCTCATCGACCCAAACGGGCATAATATTGAGGCAGTGTGTCACACTGCTGTATAGGGACGCCCCTACCCTATCAGTGGGTGGTGGGGTATCTACGTGAAGATCATTTCTTAGTCAATAACGGCTAAACGCAGCGGTTTGATCACTCCGCGAGGAGCAATGCTTCGGCCAATGCCAAAAGCAAAGAAACTCGTATAAATGACCGAGCTTCTTATGTTTCCACAGGCTTGTAATATAGTGTACCTATACCCCTTGCGAAGCATGAGCTTACGGCAGGAGTATTGCTACATCACCACGCTTTTTATGCTTGTTCATGGTTTTTTGCAGTGTCTTCGTATCAAAGATCATATCTGCATCAGCCTGCTCGCCAAGGAGCAAGTGCTGTGCCATTGCCATAGCAGCGAGCTTACCAATACACCGTGCGCGCACTACCGCTGAGCTGTGCCGCTCGTTGGCTACACCTCTCTCTGTAGCATCATCCGGCCGAAAAAGTGCGAGGACATTTACCACTCCATCACCTTCACCTTCGCCCACCCAGCCACACAGCTCGCTTGTCATACCAGGCAACGCAGTAGCTGCAAAATCACATGTTGGCACAATGCGCCGATCGACAAAATCCATATAACTGCCCTGCGTCGTATGGACGGTATCCACCACTAGGTACTGCTCGGGCCCCTCACCTTCTAGACGTATGTCAGTTGCCAGGCTAACTGGTGCAGTATGC
>CAURVP010000011.1:0-28453 GCA_963528475.1 uncultured Candidatus Saccharibacteria bacterium
GTTAATAAGTTGTTTTATAACATTAAGGCTGACTTTCATACTGGGTTATAGTATACCATCTCGAGGTAGAGCTGTGCTACTCTTCTCGGAGATGGAATATGATGCTACGCAGTAGTCATCATATATTCATACATCGCCCGAAACAGCTCCTCGGGTAACTCCACATAGCCAAAGCGCAGCTTGGGCGTGATCTTTCGAGGCCACGCCGAGCCAATATCGTGTCATAAAGACTCCTTCTGGACTGCTTTACTTATGTAACAAACGTGCGCTACAAACCGTATTCTCTTTCGTCGTATACCAACACTGCTCCATATAAAAGATACGAAACTCTCCCCTTGTCGCAGATCTCAAATATCCAAATGCTCCACTGGCTGCTCCAGGCTCTGTTGCAAATTTTGCACAGCGCGCTCTGGGATATACGCCGCGAGCTCATCGATCGTATCGACAACCTCCATTCGCCCCCATTGTTTGACCGTCGCTGGATTATCGTTGGTTTGCGTGCTACGCTGCGTGCCCGTAGGCCAATAGTTCCAGTCGGCGTGATTGCGCTCATAGTATACATAACGGCCCTTTTGCGTAAGATACACTCGCTGTTCGCGAAGAGCTGCTTTGTCCTTTGCTATTGTCCTGTATACCTTACGGCCCATAAAAATCTTATGCTGATACACGCCATCCTTGCCAACGCGCAGCTGTACTTCATGAAAGCCATCGTGTGTTGCTTGCTGCCGCTCAACTAACAAACGATAGCCCGCCATCAGTGCTGCAGATAGGCTCATACTAAGACCAGGCAACGTCCCTTCAATATAGCGTTCGTCGTTGTGCGAAAAATAGATTGTTTTATTGGCCATCGTACTTCTCCCTATATGTATAAATATACGTATATAGTATCTATCTTCTATTGGTACTGTCAAGGTTGCTTGAGAGTGCAGTGTGTTACCCCTGTAGTGTTGACATAAAATAGCGATACTATCCAGAATATGCTACATTATCCGTCTGCTTATGCTACAATTACACAGGCATACAAGAACATAATCTGGAGGTTTATATGCATACCGGTATTCGACGAATAGGTCAGCGTAACTGTATTTATAGCGCGCTCCGCCAAGAATTAATGGACACGATGTTTCAAGACAAGGTTGGGTCATATGACTCTTCTCGCTACGAGGTTGATCTCAACAAGCAACACTTCGCCATGGTATCAGATACAGGCAAGGTAACAGCCAAGGCACACCTGCTTGCATCCATCGCCGTCGAGCCACCAACTCTCATGTGGGGCTACGCGGACGAGCTTGCACAGTTTGGCAAAGCGGTCGAGCTCGCCCACAAGGTACGCGAGTATGGTCTGGAGCACAAAGAGAATGATCTCGTTAGCCCAGAAGTTGAATATACTTTCCCATCCGATATAGACCAGCAGCTTGTGATCGCCAGTGTCGCGCACGATATCGGCTTTGCTGCTATCACTATCTTTGGCACGAATTATTACTACTACAGCTCACCGATTCGTGGTGGTCGCCGTGTAGTGCTTTTGCTTGAGAATATCTCTGAGCCCGTGCCACCAATTACGCTCGACTACTTCTACTCACGCCTGCTACGCTATCTGCAACAGGTGGATGACATTGCATGGTCGCTGGAGGGTTTTGTGGAGTTGATGCCAGGCTGGAGCATCGAGATGAACGACGATAACAATGGCGTCCATCACGCTCGTGTTACTGATGATACCGGCACAAGTATCCGCGTCAGCTACCAATTCGATGAGTATGAGCGGCTGAAACGGCTTGAGTTTAATCACGACTAATACTCGCTACCAGTGCTATACCAAAAACCGCATTCATATAGTAATGCGGTTTTATTGTGGTTTTTACATCAATATGACCTCTGTTAGTCTCTCACTGCAACAGTATAAGCTCGCTTCAAGATATATAACCAGTGTTTGCAATTGACGCAACATTCCGGCATACTGGAGAGTACTAAAGGAGGACTGACATGATAAAACCAGACTATATCAGCCTAAAGAGTTGGGTTGTTGCTGGCCTGTTGAGTATGACAGGGCTTGTAGCGGCAACAACGTTCTTGACACCAAGTCAAGTGGCCGCGAGTAGCGATTTACGCTCAGCCAACATTAGCCGCAAGAACTATAACGAGGCGATGAGCAGTATCGACCAGCAGATCAAACAAGAAGAGAGCGACAGCAGCATTCGCCCAGAGTGCCGCACATACACGAAGACTCATGGCAAGCGTGCTGCAAAGGCCGTCCTCATGATTCACGGCATTAGTGGCTGCAGTAACGTTTACCAAAAGTTGGCAGATGAATTCTACAACCAAGGCTACAACGTCTACGTCCCACGCGTACCCAAGCATGGCTACACCGACAACAAACGCCATGGCGAGATCTCTACTAAAGACATTGCCAGCTTCATGAAGACAAGTGCACAGCAAGTGAGCGGCCTGGGCGATGAGCTTGGTATTGTTGGTCACTCTGGTGGTGGTGATATGGCGACGTGGCTTGCACAGTATGGTAATGGTTTCTTTACGAATGTGCTGCTGCTTGCGCCATTTTATGAGCCAGCAGCTAGCCAAGCCCCTAAGTGGCAACTACCCATCTTGCGTACGCTGTACGGCCACAATATTTTGCCAGATAAATTCAGCCCAAGTGGTCTGTCATACCGCGCACTCGGTAAGTATCTCATCGTCAAAGAGAATTTCAAGAAAAACCTCGCTGCACCGGGCCTCAAGCGCGTTGCAACAGTGACGAGTGAGAATGATGACGCTGTCGATAACGGTTTGGCGGTAAGCATTCCGCAGCGCATGGCTCAGGCAAACAATGCATCGTTCCAGCACTACAACCTACCAAAGCGGCTCAACATTAGTCACAATATGGTTAGCCCAACCGATGGCGGTATGGCCACCTACCACCAGGCAGTCTACACGCAGTACCTCAACCTCTACGAGGGCCGCCAAACTGCCGAAATATAATCAGCTCTAGCTACGTACAAAAACATTGCAGCTCAACCAGCTGCAGTGTTTTTATTATTTTTGAGAATGTGAGACTCAAATTTCCTTAGCTATCTTCTCCCCTATTGTTTCTATTACAATAGACTACTGATTGGTCATTCTGCTGAGAGCATCGTGTGCGAAATTAGATACTCTCTTAGCACAATCAAAGGGAGTGTGAGGAGAAAACTTCAGAAAGAATAGAGAAAGTTTAATATTGCAGACCCTACCGCTGCTCGGCAATCAGCGTACGCTTCAGCCGGCGCAAGCCACGCCAGCACCGCACGCAAAGATAGCCATCAAAGAGTGCGACAAGTACCAACCCGTAGAACTCAGGCCGCTGCAAAACAGCTGGCGTTTGTACAAGTTTGTATCCGATATAGGCAAACAGCAACACAACGATCATCATCAGCAGCCCCATACGCTGCTTGCTAATGCGCTTCACCATTGCCAGGCGAGACTCATTATCGCTAAATATATCATCCTCTTCAGCTTCACTGCTTGGCCTGCGAAACACATGAAAGCCATTGGCCGATGCAACATATTCCCAGCCATAGTCGGCATAGAGCTGCTGGTACTGCGCATTTTCTTCGCGCCGAGTAAGATTCTGAAAGTCGATTTTGTACGTATAGTGCGCCGCCGGGCACGGCTCGAATATATAAAAGAACGGGACAATAAAGCGTTTGAGGGCATACCCCTGCCGATGCTGCTCAGCAAAAAACGCCTCCTCCTCCCCATACTCGGGCAACATGTAGTACCGACACATAATTCGTGACATTCAGTTATTTCCTTCCTTTGCTATTGTTATACAGCCGCTCGATCCGCTGCAGCTCACAGGCCAATATCTCTTGGCCAAGTGGTGTTATGTGGTAGATTTTGCGCTTATCCTCTTCTCGTACGAAGCGAATTATACCGTCCTTCTCCATCTTGGCGAGCGTGCCATACATTGTGCCAGGGCTGATCTGCACCTGGCCGTCTGTCATATGCTTGACGCGCTGGCCAATCGTATAGCCATGCATCTCCGCCTGCAAACAAAATAGGATGTAGAACCCTGTCTCGGTCATCGGTGAGTAGATTCGTCGTAGTTTTGCTTGGATCATGCACGCTTCCTTCAGACATGTATTATACTCTGTCTAGCCATGAGTTGCGAGCACAAGGAGTATCGTCGCGAGGCTATTCTGGAGGAGGTGTACACCTATTGAGGCGTAGACGCTCTTCTTTTGTTCATAAGCTCGGCACAGGAAGAACGCCAGTGGCAAATAGCTAATAATCGCCAGACCATTCTTGAGTCCTCCTGTGAGCATGTATGGTGCCACGTGTACAAATGCAAAGAGTATCATTGATGCTGCATAAGCAAGAACGCGAGATTTTTGCAATAAGCGAGCAAAGATAACTCCACGAAAGACAACTTCCTCAACGATCGGCCCAAATACCACCGCCATAAACACCGCATACCACAGCGCTCCACCAAAGAGGCCAACGAGCGCCGTTTGGTTTTGGTTAGTCACCTGCAACGCAGCAAGCAGGAGCGCTACTGGCATCGTTGCAAGATATGCAAAGAGGAAATACTTGATGACAAACCAGCTATTCTTGCCCGGTGCCTGCCGTGCAGTGCGCCATGCAGCAGCAAGTTCAGCTCGTTTCTTCATTACAATATAGCCAAGCAGAAGCACACTTGCTACAGCATTGATAATGAGCCCAAGCACACTTGTCGATGATATAGCGGCAAATCGCTCCAGTACATACGACAATGCTGTCATACCTACCATGTAGCCAGCAAAGTATGCCAGCAGAATTTTTACGTCATCCCGTCGTTTCGTTGTTTTATCCATTAACTATCCTTTCTCGATTAGTACATCGAAGTCATATGTATCGTAGTGCGATATATCGTATATTCTTATTGTATACCGTAGCTCGATATAATGTCAATAGTATGTTCCTTTATATGGCGGAATAGTCTTGATATGCAAAAACCAGCAGTGTGTTCTGCCGGTTTTTGCAACTTACTTATTGGCTGCGCTTGTTATTCTTACAGATACTTCGTGCGCCACCGCTCAATCGCCTGCGACCGGCTCAGCATAAACGATAGATTGCCTATCAGTAGCAAGCCGACGACAGGTGTTAGTATCAGCGACATGCCAATCGCCTGCGGCACAGCAACAAAGCTATAGGCTATGCAGGCACCATTACCAAGGAGTGTCATAAGCGCCGTGACGCTACCAGGCGTCCAGTTTCGATACTTCGCTGCATCAACGAGATGCCCAACCAAGTGCAGCATATTTGCAAGAATAACTGCACATACCAGCGCAAGTGAGTGCAGGGCGATTGCACTTCCAAGCAGAGCCAGTACAACAATCGACTCTTCGAGAATAATAATGGCGACCGTCTCTGTTGACGGGTACGCGGTGCGGTGCGCTATGAGCATCTGCCTGGCAAACGCCGGGTCATGCTCATGACGCCGAATCCACGGCACAAACCGAGCAATCTCCTCCAGCTCATGAACAATAAATAAGCCAAAACCAGCAAAGGCTACTAGCGCCTCCACCGTCATTTCCCTTCGTATGTATTAAGATACGTCTGGAAAACTTCCTCGCTATGAGCGCTCACCCCTGGCGAAGCGCGCCGTGTCATGTCGTGGCCAATATTCATGCTGGCAGGGAATTTTTTGTATTGGAAGGAAGCATTGTTGTTGGTTGCCATTTTTTGCGGGATGTTGTGTGCGAGGTCTGGGTCGATATCATGGTCCCCTTCACTCACGACCACACCAACATGCTTGAGACCTGGTGCAGCAAGGTTGGCTTTGTAGTTTTCTTTGAGTGTGACGTACTTTGCTAGGGTGCGATATGACAGGCCATTCACCTCATCATTACCACTGTAGCGGTCTGGCAGGATATTATTGCCGTAGAGATTGCGCATGAGCGGGATCTGCCATTTGGGTGCCTGGCTAGCCGATGGTTCATAAAATGGCGCAATGAGGAGCACCCGCGAGAAGAGTCCATTGCCATACTGCGCAAGCCACGTTGCCATATTGCCACCGCCAGAGTGGCCCGCCACACCAACTTCCTCACCGAGGCCGCTGACCTGACGAGCGCTCGTGGTCATGTAGTTGACCATGTCGCTGAAGGAGATCTGACCATGGCGCTTTTTGTCGGCATAGCCATGCTGTGGTACGCGCGGCGCATAAACGTTGTAGCCCTGCTCGTAGAATACATTGGCAATATCAGCCATATCACTGGTGCAGCCGCTAATGCCGTGGATAAGTAAGATAGCCTTGGCTGTTTTCTTGCCATGCGTCTTGGCAAACGAGCGGCATTCATTACGAAGGCCAGCCTCTGCTGTATCCTGGGTAATTTGCTGGTTGATAGCCGCCATCGAGCTATCATAATCCAATCGTTTGATGTCTGCTGTGCGTAGTTCTGCCTTCTGGGCAGGCCACAAGAAGGCAGCTGCAATGGCAACCACGCTGACTGCAACGATACCGCCAATAAGCGTGGCAATTACTTTTATAATTCCGGCTTGAGATGATGGAGAATCTTTCATACGCTATAGTATGGCGAATAGTTGCCAATATAGCAAGACCACCCTACTAAAGAGAGTGGTCTTGGTTTCAATCTGATGCCTGTTGCTTACGATTCTGCTTTGCGGCCTGCCACTAGTAGGTAGAGGTTACCACCAAGTGCAGCACCGATCAAGGTACCAGCAATCACCTCAAGGCTCAAGCGGCTATAGCCAGTCTCGCCACGGCTTGCTTGTGCGCCAGTAAAGCTACTGTCTGGTGCCTCTGTTGCAGCGATAGCCACTGCTGGGTTGAGTGTTGCACTCTTTGCACGCAATTCGTGTGGCAAGTGTTTGATGTCTTGGACTGACGATGTGTCCACCGAAGCCTGCACCTGAGTCAGCAAGCCACCAGCCACGATAGCAGCAACAGCCAAGGATAGGCCAATCCCCACTGCCTGGCCTGTTTGCTTAAGCTCGGCCACGCGCGATACGGCAGCCGCAATGCCAAACATCAGCACTGCTGCGCCGACGAGCTCAACACCAAAGACCGCCCAGCTAAAGGTAGTAAAGTGCTCGAAGCTGAGCTTGAAAGCGCTCCCACTTAAGCCATTCAGCACAACGACAGCGAGCGCCCCACCAAGCAGCTGGGCGATCCAGTAGAATGGTACCAGCGCTGTCTTGAGCTTGCGCATTGTCCAGAGGCCAAAGGTGACCGCTGGGTTGATATGTGCGCCAGATACTGCACCCACCGCCACAGCAATCACAAGCAGTGTGAGGCCAAGGTAGAGTGGTGCAAATTGAGTTGCCGCACCAATTGCGGCAATGGTGAGCATAAATGTACCAAGCAGCTCAGCAAAAATAATATTGAGCAAATTGCCCGGCAGAGCTGGCTCGCGTCGCTTATGGACAACAGTCTTGGTGGCTGATGTGGTCGATGCAGCCTTTACGGTTGGTGCAGCCTGAGGCTGGGAGGCCGAGTCTTTCGCGGCCGATTTTTTGGTCGAAACGGCTTTTTTGGTAGCCATACGTCCCTCCTTCACTAGTTGATACTACGCCTTTAGTATATCACATCACCCTGTTTGTCGGCGATATCAGATGTCGATCGTGCCAAATAATGCTATACTAAAGACATGGGACAATATATGAAACAAGACCAAACGCGCAGTGAGCTGCAAGAGCGTATCGCGGCCGATCTCCGCGCTAAAGCAGCTGCCAGCAGTCACACTGGTGATGGCACCGCACCAGCAAGCGGTGATACTGGCGTCGAGCAATCCGAATACCTCAAAGGCACCAAGCAAACAACGACACTAGCTGGGGTGTGGCTGGTCGTTGGTTTTCTTGCACTGCTTACCTTTGGCTTTTTTGTTGCGCTAACCATCAATGGACAACAATAACGGAGTGACAGTATGACAGACCTTGACGCTATCCAGCAAAAGCTACTCCTGGCCGTGAGCCAATCGACCACCCCGCGCGAAGTACTGCGCCACGAGGAATTGCGCGCACTGTATGGACATATCACATCACTCCCCCCAGCGGAGCGTGGGCCGTTTGGTAAGCGTGTTAATGAACTTAAGCAAGCCGTGCAAACCGCCATCGAGCGCCGTCTTGAGGAACTTGAGACTGTTGAGCGCACACCGATCGATGTCACTGCACCGATGGATATCAACACTGCTATTCCAGCATTACTGCCAACAAACCAGGGGTCAATCCACCCCCTCATGCAAGAGATCGAGCGGATTGCTGATATCTTCTACCGCATGGGGTTTGCAGTAGAAGAGTCACGTGAGATCGATGATCAGTTCCATATGTTCGAGAGCCTCAACTTCCCCAAAGGCCACCCTGCTCGCGACGATTACGACACCTTCATGACCGTCGAGACAGACGCGCAGGGCGACCGCCTGATCGCGCCGGCCCACACCAGCACTATGCAAAACCGCGTCCTGACCACCTATCGCCACAATTTAGATGCGGGCGAAGCAATCGCCGCCATCGTACCCGACCGTGTCTTCCGTAATGAAGACCTGGATGCTCGGCACGAGCACACCTTCTACCAAGTGGAGGGTGTCTATGTGGCTAAGGGGGTCAACGTTGGCAACTTGATTGCGACCTTGCAAGAATTTTTGCAAAGCTACTACGGCAAGCAACTTGATGTGCGGGTCAACCCCTTCTACTTCCCTTTCACCGAGCCAAGTTTTGAGTTTGCTCTAAGCTGCCCCTTCTGCGAAGGCAAAGACCCAAGCTGCAAGGTATGCAGCGGTGAAGGCTGGGTTGAGCTGATTGGCTGCGGCTTGATCCACCCCAATGTGCTGCGGGCAGCCAACATCGACCCCAATACCTATACCGGCTTCGCCTTTGGCTGCGGCATCGACCGCCTGGTAATGATGAAATACGGCATCGAAGACGTGCGGCATTTCGAGAGCGGCAAGCTAGACTTTTTGCGGCAGTTTTAGCCTCGTCTATTCGCTTTATAACCAAGGTTCACCATATGCATCATGATAATGAGCTTTTTGCCATCGCCCAGGCGCTCCTCGAGCAGCGACACACACCACCAGTTCACACTGTGGCAGCTGCTTTGCGTTGCCAATCTGGCGAGGTGATCTCTGCAGTCAACATCGATCATTTTCTTGGCTTTGTCTGCGCCGAGACAGCTGCACTGGCAATCGCTATTAATCGAGGTATCTATGATTTCGATTCGATCGTCGCTGTACGTAAAAATGATGACACAGGAAAGATCGAAATTGTCGACATGTGTGGCAAATGCCGTCAGATCTTTCACGATTATGCGCCAGGTATTACTGTCTTGACTACAAACGGCCCACAGGCAATTGAGCATATCCTCCCCCATGCTTTTACTCGCCAACGTACAAAAATTCAACGAGCTATTAAGCGGTAATATCCATCACCAAAGCTTAGACAAACAGCGAAGATTCGATCAATGGTTATTACATTGATACTCGCAAAAAAATTACATTCAAGAGATAGATCTTTCTCATAGAAAATACAAGGCATTTGCCCTGTATTTCCTATGGAGTACGCTAATCTACCGATTAATCGTTAACGGCCAACTCAGCTCGACACTCTTCAGCTTCTTCAGGCTGTTGAGTGGTGTGAGATCCTTCACTTCGGTGTTTTTGAGAGAAACAAAGGTGAGATTCTTTGCATGTTGAATGCCCTCGAGGTTCTTTATCTTCTCCCACGACTCTGCGCCATCACGCGCGCTGAGGTCGAGTGTGGTTAGTTTCTCGAGATCTGAGGCAAGCATGGGCTGTGCATCGCCGCGCTTTGTATGGGTCACTTGGGCGATAGCTTGGTTGAGCTTGTTGCGGAGACGCCAATCGGGCACGCTCACCACCGCATCCTGTGGCTTATCAGCAGCAGTCTTTTCTTGGTAGACCCGCACATAGTCGACCTGCATATCTTTCGCGACTTCGTAATCCTTAGGGCTAGCCTTCTTGTATGGCTCATTGAGGCCGCCAACCTGGTGATTCAAGCGAATGAAGAGTTTGTTGGCTGCCTTGGCAAAGGGCCAGTTTGCATCATCTGGTGTCACGCGGTGTACCATGCGCCCATCATAGTAGAATTCGATCGTCCCGTCCTTCTTGTTCAAAACGCCGTAGGTATGGAAAGCAGTTTGTGTATTGCCGACAATATTCCGATCGAGAACGTGCTGGTGTTGGTGTGAACGCTCTTTATTCCCCTGGCGTGGCTGCGTATGAATATTGGCCTGCAGCCAGCTTGGGTCGTAGCCACGCGACTCGAAGACATCGAGTTCACCACTGGCTGGCCAGTTGAATGTTGTGCTTGTGAGCCAAAATGATGCCCAGGTTGCTCGAGCACCACTGTTCTTGTTACCCTCTGGTAGCTTGATAGACGCCTCGTAGTAGGTACCTGGCCCCCAGGCATGGGCAACACTTTTGTCTTTCCAATCGCTGAGGTAGTGCGAGTTTACCATCCCTGTCGAGAAGGCAGCATGGCCAGGTTGGCATGACTTGGCATTTTTATTTTCATCACGCTGAGCCAGAAGATGGAGTTTGCCGTCGTACTGACGCACCATGTCTGTCCGAAAGCGTCCTTCCATACCCGACGCAAGGTCAAAGCAACCCGTTGGTACAGCCCATTTGGTTGTGTCGAGCGTATTACCATCAAATTCATCACTCCACACTTTTTTATAATACGCTTGTACATCACGCGGCAGATGATCGACTGCCGATGCCGGTTGCGCCATAGCGAAGCTCGTACCCATCACAGCGCATGCCATGGTGAGCCCAAGCACCAAGCCAGCTTTTGCCTGTTTTGTTGCTCGTGTTGCCAACATATCCCCTCCTTGTGTTCGTTAGCTGTTCTTATTTAATCACAGCTACTCTGCTTTGCCAAACACAAGACAATAACTTTATCCATATTTTTTGCAAGCGAGATAGTCTATTTTGATCATACACATTGATCTGCCAGAGGTCATTTTTTGCACACAGTAGCAATGCATAGTGTAACTATTATATTACAAAATATGTTGTGGTTTTCGCTACGATTATTGCTACCTCTGTTTGACAAAGCTCACAGGAGGTATCTTCGTAGGGCTCTATTTTATCACCCTGTGGCATGCTTGCGCCGGGCCGAGGCTCGTCAGATTGATCCAGCAGCTACTCATCCCCACGCTGAGGTCGTTCGAGCAGCTGTGGCTCGCTCTGGCGTTCACCGCCAGCAATGCGCACGACATCTTTATCCATCTTGCCGAGCTCGCGATAGGTTGTGTTGTAGTGGCCAACTGTTGTGGCGAGGCTTTTGCCCATTTTGCCCAGCAATTCATCAAACTTCTTGATATGCGTCGCGAGCTGGCCAACCCGTAGCTGAATATCCTTGGCTTGCTCTTCGATCTGGAGGCTACGCAGTCCCTGCAGCACTGTCTGCAAATATGCCAAGAAACTGGTTGGGCTCACGATAATCACCCGTCGATCGCGAAAGGCATACTCAATAAGATCGCGGCTTGAGCCACCCTGCCCTACATTGTTGATAAGCAGATCATAATACAGTGACTCACTGGGGATAAACATAAAGGCAAAGTCCATTGTGTCTTCATTTGGGCGAATATATTTGCTCGTTTCGTCGATGCGCTGCTTGAGGTCGAGCTTAACACGGCCGAGTAGCTGCTGGCGCTCGTCTTTATTTGTGGCATTGATCATCCGGTTGTAGTTCTCGAGGCTGAATTTACTATCGATCGGCAGCACGCGCCCCTTGTCAAGAAAGATCACCGCATCGACCGCTTCACCATCGGCAAAGCGATATTGCATCTGATACTGGGCTGGTGGCAGCACATTCTCAAGTACACTCTGCAGATAATATTCACCAAAGACACCGCGCTGCTTGGGGTTTTGCAAAACGTTTTGCAGCGTCTTAAGCTCATCTGCTACATCGACGACGCGTCGATTAGTCTCATCCAACTTCGTGAGGCGCTGTGTCACATCGGCCACCAGCTTAGCACTCTCGGAGAGCTGCTTCTGGACTGACGTTTGCATAGCAGCGCCTGACCGCTCGAGCTTATCCCCAACCGACTGCTGCATAGCGGCTATCGTGCGCGACAACTCCGTCACATCGCTCTTGAGAAGCGCCACCGACTGCTGATCTTTGAGCTCATTAAGCTTCGCCAGCAGTAGACTCAGTACTGCACCGCAGCCAACGAGGACAACGATAAGAATAATTCCAAGCACAAGAGAAAGTTCCATATCTCTAGTATAGCATTTCCTCAGAAACAGCCACTCATGTTGTTTTAGTGAGCGGGGCGTGTCAGCTTCTTGTGAATGTGTCTCTCATTTAGCACAAAGAGTAGAAGTGTCGTAATGAGTTTTTCAGCGCTAGCGCGAGAAGTCTGATATTCTCAGGGGATATCTACAGTGTCGCAAGATATATCAATACAATGATCGCCACCATTGCACCAAGTGTGACTGCTAGGTTGCGCAGGCGCGAGATCCACGAAAACACGCCAATGCTCAGTGCCATCAAAATCGTAATAACCGGCACTACGACATACCATGACGATGCTGCCAGCCACGTAAACACTGGCCAGAGACCCACTGCCGTCGCAAGCATAACGAGAGCGGGACGATACACCCGGCGCTGCACCAAAAATATAAGCCCGACGATCACTGCCACAACCATTGCGCTCAAGACTGTATAGAATGTGGGTATGCCACAGCTTGCTGGATTGGCACTACCAAGGCCACAAACCGCACCAAACACCCCGAGGTTGGCAACGAGCAATAGTACTGCACTTGTCACCACGCCAGTAATGGCCGCGCCTATCATAATTTGCCCCATATCTGGCCACGATAAGTTCACAAAATGCTCGGTGTCTTCGGATGTATCGAGCACACCACCCTGAGCAAAGGGGTTGTCGATTGCTCGGCTGTGGTCAAGCCCATCATCAAGCACCGTCTTGGTGATGGTCGCCGTTTTGGCGGTTTTTGCTTTTTTGGCTTGGCGCGCTGCTTCCGCCACCTCATCTGGGTCAGCGGTGCGTGCGTATATTTGTTCGTCCATATTATCTAGCTCCAATTCCTTACTGGGAGCTATTATATTATGTTTTTGCCGATTTTGCTAGTCTGCGCCAGAATTTTTTGTGATGTGGCACGTACCATACAGCGCCCAGCAGTGCAACGGCCACCCCACCAGCGACATCGAGCGGTGTATGTACCAGTGCCGCCACGCGGCCAAGGCACACCAACACCGTCATAACAAATAGCGCTACGGTGAATAGCCGCCGGCGAGTCACATACCATACCGCTAGGGTAAGAAACATTGCAAAGAGTGCGTGATCGGACGGAAAGCCGGGATTATTGAGATAGAGCGCACCCGGGTCGGTGCCGAGCTTTTCAAATGGCCGGAGCGTCTCGGGCTGCCAGAGCGCACCAATAACTTTCGCGCACCAATAGGACGTCAGGCCTGCCATAAACACGCGCGTGTAACGTTGGTAGCGTTGGGCGTGAGGTGCACGAAAAAACAGTGCAAAGAGAGCTACAGCGACAATCGGGATCATAAGCCCATCAGCAACCAAGCGAACAATGGCATTCATATCCCTATTATACCACTGCTCGGGGGTTTGTGTGATGGATTTAATCCACATCTAAGATCACTTTTGTATCTGTCGAGCAGGCTGCTGATTTGCTTTCGGGACATCGAGCAACTTCCCAACCGCATTGATGATCTGCTGGATGACTGTTGGCTTGGTCGATTGTTCCATCTTCGGACGTGCTGGTGGAGCTTTGATAACGTTAGCTGGCGGCATGTTGATCGTATGAGCTGGGGGTCTTTGTACTTCAAGAGGTCGCTGTGCTTTTGGCTTGGTTTGCTCCTTCTTCTTGACATTGGCAATCACAACATTGATACGGTCGTCGTCAAGGACTTTTTTGTATGACACCTCTGCGCTGTCGCCACCGGTGTATTCTCCACCAGCTTGTTGAGCAATTTGGTTCGGATTGCAGGCTTCGGGATTCTTAACACTGCAAATGCGGGCAAGTGGGCATGCATTACAGGCCGCTTGGCCAATCCGCTCCTGCGCAATCCGCCACGCATTTTCTTGCCAGGCTGCAATTTCCTCCGGCGAGCGCTTGGTTGGTGTTTTGGCAAGCTGCTCACTCATTCGAAAAACACCTCTGTTGCAATACATTTACTCGCAATACCCCGCGCAGTGAGCCCCTGCCACATCGCTCGCGTAAATGCAACTGAACCACACACTAGGTAGTGTGCCGCTGGGTTGATACACATATCAAGATCAATTCGCCCCTGGTGTATCTTAGGCGAGACTGTTGCTTGGCATGTCACGAAGTGGTGAAGCGACAGTTGTGGGTAGCGCACCTCATATACAGCAAGGTCGGCCGCAAAGACAATATCGTCGACAGTCCGATTGCTATACATGAGCTGAATATTCCGATGCGGATCACGCGCGCATTCGCTCTTGATAATGCTCCACACCGGACTAATACCGACTCCAGCTGCAATCCCCACGAGTGGGCGATCTGTCAGTGGATTAAAGTACCCATACGCCGCCGAAAAAGTTAGTTGGTCGCCCACCTGCCGGCTGCATAGGTAGTGGGAATACTCACCGCCAATATCCTTCACGGTAATGCTCAGATGTGTTTCGCCAGGCCAACTCGATAGGCTATATGCCTTACCCTCAGGCGTGCGCGACTCTGGCTTGATAACGGTAATGTATTGTCCAGCCGTATAGCGAAATGGTGCGTCGCCTTTGACATCAAACACCAGCGTTGCTACATCGTGCGTGTGCTGAATCACTTGCTGGATTGTCCCTGTATAGTACTGCATCAGTGCACCACGCATTCTGTTACATAGCGTTGCATAATGTGCTGAGCCTGGGCCATCTCCTCGTCGGTAAAGCTCGTTTCATCGCAAAAGCGGCTACTCACCAGCGTATCGCTTGCAATAAAATGCTGCAGGGCAAAGCGCTGTGCACCGTGCACCATCTGCCCGACCGCATCGAAGTCTGCTGGCTCAAGCTGCCCCCGCACAATCGTCGTGCGAAACTCGTGATCGACCCGGCTTCGGATGAGGTCGATACTTTCCATAATCGCATCGGTGTCAATTGGACGCGCGGCAATTTCTACGTACTTCTCCAGTGGTCCTTTAATATCCATTGCCACGAAGTCGAGCAGTTGCTCATCCAGCATCTGGCGCAGCATCACCGGGTGGGTCCCATTGGTATCGAGCTTGACAAGGAAACCGAGCTGCTTGATAGCCCGAATGAAGTCAGGCAAATCCTCACTCATCGTCGGTTCGCCACCACTGATCGCGACGCCATCAAGCAAGCCAACCCGCCGCGCAAGAAAATCAAGAATCTCCGCCTCAGGGATACAGCCAATATACTGCTCAGGTAAGACGAGTTCTGGATTATGGCAGTAACCGCAGCGCATATTGCAGCCAATCAAGAAGACTGCCGCACAGGTGTGACCTGGGTAGTCGACTGTGCTGAACTTTTGGATACCACCGATCTGAACCATCGCCATCCTCCCTTCTTCCTATTATTTAAGCATCGATTGTATCGGCTGCTTTGTCGTAGTGGTAGCGCAGCGCAAACTCTGCTTGCTTGCCCTTATTCCACTGCTGCACCGGCCGCAAATAGCCCACCACCCGCGAATATATCTCACACGGCTCCTGGCACTGCGGGCACGCCTCATGTTCCCCGCGCAGGTAGCCATGATTCTTACAGACACTAAAGCTCGGACTGATCGTAAAGTATGGCAAGCGGTAATTATGGCAGATCGTTCGCACGAGCCCTTTGAGTGTTGTAGGGTCATCCATTCGCTCACCAAGAAAGAAGTGGATGACAGTGCCACCAGTATATTTGGTTTGTAACTCGTCTTGGAGGTCAAGTAGCTCGAAGAGGTCGTCGGTATAATTAACTGGCAAGTGAGTACTGTTGGTGTAGAACGGCGCTGGTACCGCGACACCCGTGCCATTGGCAAAATGCGCCGTTTCTGGGTAGTCGCGCTGGTCGATCTGCGCCAGGCGGTAGGTCGTGCCTTCGGCTGGCGTTGCCTCAAGATTGTAGTTATTGCCAGTTTCTTCTTGGAATTTTACGAGCGTCTCGCGCATTAGATCGAGCGTCCGCTCGGCAAATTCCTGCCCTGCAGCCTGGCCAATATCCGCGCCAAGGAGATTAAGCGCTGCCTCATTCATGCCAATGAGGCCAATTGTCGAGAAATGATTCTTCCAGTATTCACCAAAGCGCCGCTTGATATCGCGCAGATAAAACTTGGTATATGGGTATAGATTGGCATCGGTCAGGCGCTCGAGCGTCTTGCGCTTAACTTCGAGGCTATCACGCGCTTGCTCCATCAGGTGGACGAGGCCAGTGCGAAACGCTGCTTCGTCACTCGACTTCAGTGCCAAGCGAGGCAGGTTAATCGTCACCACACCAACCGACCCCGTCATTGGGTTACTCCCAAACAGCCCACCACCACGATACTCCAGTTGACGATTATCAATCCTCAGGCGGCAGCACATACTGCGCGCATCTTCTGGGCTCATATCACTATTCACAAAATTGCTAAAGTATGGAATGCCGTATTTTGCACTGGCTTCCCACAGGTTGTCAATCACAGGATTATCCCAGTCGAAATCAGCCGTGATATTATACGTCGGAATCGGAAAAGTAAAGACCCGTCCGTTGGCATCACCCTCCGTCATCACCTCAAGCAGTGCCCGATTGAAGGTATTCATCTCGTCCTGGTAGTCGCCATAGTTGCTCTCTTGCATCTCTCCACCAATAATCACAGGTGTGCCTGCCATATGCTGAGGACATTCGAGGTCAAGTGTGATGTTCGTAAATGGCGTCTGGAAGCCAACACGCGTCGGCACATTGACATTAAAGATGAATTCTTGTAGCACCTGCTTTACCTCATCGTACGTTAGCCCATCTGCCCGAATAAATGGAGCAAGCAAGGTGTCAAAATTGCTAAAGGCCTGCGCACCAGCCGCCTCGCCCTGCAGTGTGTAGAAGTAGTTCACGACCTGGCCGAGTGCCGTGCGAAAATGTCGGGCTGGCTTACACGAAATCTTGTTTGGCACACCAGTGAAACCCTGCCGAAGCAGATCCATGAGGTCCCAGCCCACACAATACACACTCACAAGGTTAAGATCGTGAATATGGAGATCGCCCGACCGATGAAGGCGACCAATCTCTGGGCTGTAGATTTTGTTTAGCCAGTAGGTTTTGCTCACCTCACTTGAGATGTAATTATTAAGGCCCTGGAGGCTGTAACCCATGTTGGAATTCTCATTAACTCGCCAGTCAAGCTTGAGCAAATATTGGTCAATCAGGTCAACATGTGCACTAGCAGCAATCTCGCGCAGCTTTTGATGCTGATCGCGATAAATAATGTACGCCTTGGCGGTCTTTTTATATGGCGAGCGAAGCAAGGTGTCCTCTACCGCATCCTGCATTTGCTCCACGGTGAGTTTATCATCCGCTATAGTCTGCTGCGCCTGGGCAATCGCCGCCTGAGCTAACTGATAGGCCTCTTCCTCAGCAAACTCACCAGTCTCCAGGCCAGCTCGTTCGATTGCTGCCATAATTTTTGTGTCGTCAAATGCCACGATGCGCCCATCGCGTTTGGTAATTGTGTGATACATATCCCTCCCCTTGCCTGCCGCAGCAGCACGTGCGCCACAGCATGAGCGTTTATCCTTGTTTTTATGATTGTGCAAGCATTGGTTACTAGTGTCATAGACACCATATATAGCGCTTACTTTGCACTATACTACTCTATATACTGTGGGTCAAGCGTGATATTCACAACGGGTATACTAACACGACCTCTGTTATGCGAAGCATGTGACTGTGGTCGGAGTAATTTGTTGTTATTTTTATCCAGCAGCTACATGCCGGCATCACAAATCACTGAGCCGATCAACTACTAGGTGCAGACCTCTAGGCAGGCCACGCTATGCGCTATTGATCCACCTTCGCAAGCATGGTACAATACAGGGGTGCCACGCGATGATGGGCCGTCGCCAAGTGGTAAGGCACCAGGTTTTGGTCCTGGCATTCGGGGGTTCGAATCCCTCCGGCCCAGCCAAGCTATCATTATTACCAGCCTTTTGTCGGCTGGTAATTTGTTTTATCACGACTTTATTTGGGATGTCTGTTCGATCACACCCTCACTCGGGTTTTGTCTATTTAAGCATTAGCTCTTCAAGTTTTTTATTTTTCTGACAGATCAAAGTTGATCGGACTGCGATATTTCGGCCCAGCACTGAAATCTAATACTCTCGAAAAGCACCGACTACAGTGGTGCTCCTCGGAGGGTGTGGAGGAGATGCGATAATTAATAGCTAATAGCGAATTTTTACTATTTAGGCACTCTAGGCTGATAGTTCATCAATCACGAGTGGATTTTTGAGCTATTTGCTTCACGCACCACAAGCACCACCGCCACGCCAAGTAAGCCCGTAAATGCTACCGTCCACCAGCCATTGAGTAGTGGTAAGGTCGCTCCAAAGAGGCCCGATTCACTCATTGGCACAGCTAAAAAGCACCACAGTGCTATGCCAAACCACGCTGCGCTCACGACAAGTAAACATGCCTGCGAAATACGGCGTGACCCTCGCGACATATCCATCGAGAGCAAAAATGGCAAACTACCGAGCTCAAGCAGCGGCAATAAGCCAGCCAAGAGAGCAGCCATTATGCCCCCGCCAGCCACATGCCACCCACTCGTGATATCGACAAACTTCTCAAAAGTAAAGAGCTGTGTGATGATTAAAAACGTCACGACGATACCAAGCACAAGACGCCGCCAATACGCAGGATCGCGCCGTAAATGCTCTGGAAAAATCGCCTGAAATAACCCAAGCCAAAAATGAATCATACGCTGCTTCATAACCTTATCATATCAGATATTACCCTGTTTTACACGCATTTCCTTGCACTTGTGTCACATGTTCGCTACTATAGAGGGAGCGAACGTTACAAACATAAACATTTATATACATACTTGTATCAGTCGCTCTCCGATATATCCACCACAACAGAACGCCCGAGTACCTATGGCATGCTCGGGTGTTTCTTTTGTGCGTACAGGGCTAGTCATCTACTGGCAGTGAGTGCTCTGCACGCCAAGTCGCAATGTTGCCGTGGTGACCACTGAGCAATACCTCGGGTACTGCCATCCCCTGCCACACCTCTGGACGCGTATATTGCGGAAACTCCAGCGTCTGACCATCACTAAAGCTCTCAATCGCTGCGCTCATCTCGCCGCCAAGAACACCAGGGATCAGTCGCACAATTGAGTCGATAATCGTCATCGCGGGCAGCTCACCACCAGTCAGGACATAGTCCCCCACTCGGAGCGCTTGGTCAACCACCTGCATAATTCGCTCATCGTACCCCTCGTAGCGCCCACAGATGAAGATGTAACCATGGTCGGTCTGGCTATACTGCTGCGCAAGTGCCTGATTCCACCGTTGGCCCCGCGGCGTCATGATGAGCACTTTGGCAGTTGGGTCGCGCTCTTTGGCGTACTGCACTGCCCTCCAGAGTGGCTCAACGCGTAGTAGCATACCATCGCCACCGCCATACGGTGTGTCGTCGACCGTTCGGCGAGGACCGAGCCCAAATTGGCGCAGATCAATTGTCGTTAGCTCCGCTAAGCCTCGCTGCTGCGCCTTCCACAGCATCGAAGCCTCAAACACGCCATAAAACATCTCCGGAAACAGGCTAATCACTTGGAATTTTTTCATCTCTCCTAGTGTAGCAAATTACCGCAGCAGCGTCTAACAGATACTGCGAGGGGTTCAGGTCTTTACGCTTATGTTTTTTATTTGTTATACTGGTTATGCTATGGATCTTGGATCGGAAACAGATAACACGACCGCACAGCGCCTCGAACTATCGAGCCGGCGTACGACCATCACGCCGCTCAACGAGAATATTACACTCGAGCAGTTCGATGGTGAAGCAGCGGTGTCTCGACACCTTGTGGAGCCAGCGATTGCCAATATCTCGATTGATACCGAAGCCACCCGCCACGATCCGCGCCATACTCACGGCTACAATCCACCAAGGTACCAACCCCATTATGGTTTGTTGATTGTGATTATCGGCATCTTACTTTTGCTTATTGCTGGCATTGCTGGCTTAACAAATATCTTAAGCCGGTTGCGGTAGTATATGAGAGCCTTTTTGGCGTCACTCGCTCACTCACTACTTCATCCGGATAGCATATAAAACTCGTTGTTATATAAGCTCATACAGCTACCACTTTAGCCTCTACCACGCTATACATTCACCCAACAAAAAAACTGCCTCCACAGCAGTTTTCTTGCACAAATAAGGCTCTCAAACCTTGTTGGTTTGCTCGCAAAGAGCTTTTATTTTTTTCTCGCAGTTCGTTTCTGAACTGATCGTATTATATATCAAGGTCGTCGAGTTCTGCAAGCTCTTGGCGAGACTTTTTTGCAAAATCCGATTCGCTCTCATCATCGTTATCCACTGTATCAGTGGTTAAGTTATCCACAGATTGGGATGCTGTGGTATGTGGCTCATCATTATTCACCACCTTAAGGTTGTAGCGAGCACTGTTCTTCGTGCCAAGCGCGCGCAGCAAGGTACGTAAACTCTGCGCCGTACTGCCCCGCCGGCCAATCACACGGCCGAGATCCTCCGGGTTGACGGTGAGTGTCAATAAAACACCCTTCTCGTCGATCACCCGATCGACCACCACGTCGTCTGGATGTTCCACCAGCGACTTTACGACATATTCGACAAACTGTTGATCAATTGTCGCCATAGCTTTCTTCTTTCCCTCCTTATGCTGTCATTCAGATTTATTGTGATTGTGCTTTCATTGTAGCATACCGGCTGGATTCTACCAAAATACGACGTGTGGCTAGGCGCTGAGTCATCTGATATCTCTACTGGCCTTGTCCTGGAGCACGCGCAAAGTATTACCGATGATCACAAAACTGCCCCACAATACGCGGAGCAGTTAGTGTACTTGTAATAAGGGGGTCGCTTTAGGCTTCTGCTTCTTCCTGAGGTTGGTGCTTACGCAACTTCTCTGGGTTGCGGACTGCCTTGTGCTTGTCGCTAACAGGCTGCTTAACCCACTTTGGCAGCGATACACCGGCAGCAGCCAGCAATTTGACTACACGTGGTGTCGGCTGGGCACCATTATCAAGATACTTTTGGGCAAGCTCGGTATTGATATGAGCCTCTTTGGTGTGCGGGTTGTAGTTGCCAACATAGGCCACTACACGGCCGCTTGATGGATGGCGTTGAGCCTCTTGTACGGCGAGCCGGTACACTGGGTAGGCTTTGCGACCAAGACGTTGCAAACGAATTGCGAGCATAAATAAAACTTCCTTTTCTTGACTTATATTTGCGTTAGTTCGTTCTGTACAAGTCTACACTGTTTGGCTGGCGATGTCAATTTGTTGCTTATCTGCAGGTCAAAACTTGTCTGAGCTCTTGGCTGACTCTTCTGTCTTCTCTATTTGAGCCTCTTGCTGCTGGTAGGCTGCCAGAGCAGCGCGAGCAGCCTTTTGCTGGGCAGTTTGCTTGCTAGGACCAGTGCCGCGGCCCATCAGCCGATCATTGACAAAGACACCAAGCGTGAAGGTTTTGTCGTGGTCAGGGCCATCCTCTGCCAAGACACGATACACTGGCGTAGCACTGTCGATCCGTTGGCTCACCTCTTGTAAATGGCTCTTGGGGTCGCGCCACGAGCCATCGGCCAGGATGGCATCAAGTTTGCTAATGGTATGCTTGGCAATAAACTCAGCTGCCGCCCCGTAGCCTCGCTCCAAATAGATCGAGCCAATCACGGCTTCATATGCATTAGCCAGAATCTGCCGGTGCGCTCGCTTGCTCCCATGCTTCTCACCTCGGCTCATCCGGATGAGCGAGCCATAGCCAAGCGCTTCGCCTGAGTCGGCATTGCTCTCTGTGTTGACCAGCGCTGCGCGCCAGCTCGTCAGGATGCCCTCTGGCTCGGCATAGTGTTGGTAAAGATAGTCGGTTACCGCAAGCTCTAGCACGGCATCGCCCAAGAACTCGAGGCGCTCGTTGTGCTCAGTAACGGATTTTTTGTGCTCATTGACATAGCTGCGGTGGGTGAGTGCAGTGACTAAGAGCTGAATATCGCGATATTCAAACCCGAGTGCTTGCTGTGCCCACGCTTGATACGGGCCAGTTGGCATGCCAGACATAGTAACTCCTTTCGTTTCTGTCGTTATAGACGCTCCTCTCGGATGCGTTTCTTGGCTTTGAGCATAAGCTTGGCAATATCTTCGTACTCGATGAGGTCAAGTGCCTTACTAAAGGGAAACCACTTAATACCATTCATCCATTCTTCTTTTTGAATCTCATTGCCGCTGGTGCGAACGCGAGCAAGGTAGATCTGTGTCGTCATCAGGACAAGCTTTTCCATTCGGCGGTAGCGAAAGTGAATCTTGCCCAGCCAGCCCAGCATATCAAGGTCGTGCAGCCCAGCCTCTTCGCCGATCTCCCGGCGAGCTGTCTGCACAGCAGTCTCCCCTTTCTCAATATGCCCTTTGGGGATCGTCCAGCGATCCTTAGCATCCTGAATTAGGAGGATTTCGAGTTTGTTGTCGCTATTATAGCGGAATACAATGCCGCCAGCCGTCGGTTCACGAACAATTTCCTGAATAGACGGCTTGCGACGGCCAAAATATTTTTTAAACCGATTGAAGTGTCGGTCAAAGTGTGACGGTGTTGGCATCGTCTGGTATCTCCCCAGGCAAGTTGCGATAGGCGGTGCCGAGCACACCGTTGATAAACTTGCTTGAATTATCTGAACCAAACGCTTTAGCAAGCTCCACTGCTTCATTAATTGCCACCTTGGGTGGAACAGTTGCGCGGCAGTGCAGCAACTCGTAGAGGCCAAGTCGCAAGATATTGCGGTCGACACGAGCAATCTGATCAAGCGGCCACTCTGGCGCAATTGGTTGTAAGTGAGCGTCAAGCGCGGCCTGCGTCTCGATCACCCCAGCAACGAGCGTATCGACAAAGGCTCGATCGCCAATGATCGACTCATAACGCTCAAGATTGCGCGCCAGAATCTCTTGTGGCACGGCCTGCGGATCATTCGCCTGCTGGCGGAATTCATATTCGTACAATGTTTGGAGTGCAACTATACGCCCAAGATGACGGTTCGAAGCCATTTGGTTGGTTCTTTCTTTTGTTAAAATTCTTTGCTATCGACGAAAAGCTAGCGAGCTGCTTTGGCAGCGCCAGTCTCGCGCTTGGTCGTCTTGACCTTGACTGGTGAGGTTTTATTGACCATGCGAGCAAGCTTAAGGCGCAGGTGGCTGCGGCGCAGGCCGGTTTTGCGTGGGCTACTCTGTTTTTTTGGTTGAGCCATAGTAAAAATCTCCTTCTCTTTAGGCTGACGTAAAACTTGTAGCTATTATACGCTAAAAGCGCAAAATTCTCTAGTGTTTGCGCTGTTTTGTATAGAAAAATATATTTATGGCCAATTGCCAAGTGAGCTATTACGCTCTCCTACCTCATCCAGAGCACGCTCGTTAAGACGTCTAGGTTATGGCTTTGATATGACAGATATATGTCATATATTGTATGATATGGTAAATACTATTAGTCTCAGCAAGGAGCGCCTATGGCAATAAAAATAGATGGAGATATTAACCGATATATCAAACTGGTCGGAAGAAGCGACGAATCAGTTAAGGCTGAAGTTCAACACATCATCGATGAGTTGGGTTGCGCTCCTGTAATTCGGGAGATTGACAAGGAGTTTACTGGCTACGGCTTGAGTAAATCATATTGGCTGCTGCACGATGCTGGGGTGGAATTCCACTGGTCAAATGACCAGCTTAAGGCAGTGTCACTATATACTCAAAGAGGAGAATCATCCGTTTCGGAATACAAACCGTATGCCACTCCACTGTTTGCAGAATTTTCCAACACCGCAACACGAGAAGAAATTGTTCGCTATCTTGGAACTCCTGACAATGAAGCAAAGTAGAACTCCACATGGGTCCGCTCAGCTTGGATCCAGTATGACGAAGAGGACGGCAACTGGGTGCACTTCGAATTTGATGGTAATATGCATTTGAAGATGGTGACAATCTGTGTGCCTGTAGGCTAAACATAAGAAAACTGATCCACCAGCACAGTTACATCGCTGCTTTGACAGACTTGTAGATACATACCTACATAGTACGAGACTGTGACCGCGCAACCCAAAACAGGGCGCTCCGTGAGACGCCCTGTTTTTTACGGCACGATTAGTAAAGGTGACTGTTTCTAGACAACGATACTGACGAGCTTACGCTTGACATAGATAACCTTCTTAGGCGGCCCAGTGAGGTATTTTGCGACGCGGTCGTCTGCTAGGGCCCGAGCGGTGATATCGGCTTCGCTAGCATCTGGCTCGGTGGTGAGCTTAGCGCGAACTTTGCCATTGACTTGCACAACGATGGTTATCGTATCGCGGACAATCTTGGCTTCATTCCACTCTGGCCAGGCTGCAAAATCGAGCTGGTCGCCATAGCCAAGCTGCTGCCATAGCTCAGCGGCCATGTGCGGCGCAAAGGGCTGCACCAACTGGATCAGCGTCTTGAGCGCTGGCTGCCACTGCTCAGTAAAGCCAGTTGTCTTGAGCTTGTAGAGGTCGTTGACGCACTCCATGAGCCCAGCAATAGCCGTGTTGAAGCTCAGGCGGTAGATATCACTTGTGACCTTTTTCGTTGTGGCATGGATAATCGACTCAAGCTGTGCGACGTCGACCTGCCCAGGCGCTGCACCCTGCTGCTGCCAATCATCAAACTCTTGCACCAATGTCCAGAGGCGATTCAGGAAACGATAAACGCCAGCAATTCCTCGGCTACTCCAGCTCGAGTTCTCGTCGATCGGCCCGAGGAAGAGCTCAAAAGTACGCAGTGCATCTGCCCCATACCCCGCATCGATCACCTCCAGTGGGTCGACAACATTGCCAAGACTCTTGCTCATCTTGCGGCCATCCTCGGCTTGGATGAGACCATGGTAGACGAGCTTCCGCACCGGTTCGGCAAAGCTTGTGAGGCCAAGATCGCGGAAGACGTGCGTCCAGAAGCGCACATAGAGCAAGTGAGCCGTCGCATGGTCACCACCAACATACATATCAAGCGGTACCCAGTGGTTAGCCAGCGCTGGGTCCCAGGCCTGCATAGCATTGTGTGGATCGGTGTAGCGTAGAAGGTACCAGCTGCTGCAGGCATAGCCATCCATCGTGTCGGTTTCGCGCTGAGCTGGGCCGCCACAGGTCGGGCAGGTCGTCGCCACCCATTCTTCTTGGGCAGCAAGGACAGACTTGCCATCACCACGCGGCTGGAAGTCTTGCACTGCCGGCAAGACGACGGGTAGATCTGCCGCTGGCACGGGCACAGCACCATGCTCGGGGCAATGGATGATTGGGATGGGTGCGCCCCAGTAACGTTGGCGACTAATCAGCCAGTCACGCATCTTGTAGGTTACCTTAGCATGGCCACGGCCTTCCTGTTCGAGCCAAGCCACAATCTGCTCACGGGCATCCTCACTGCGTGTGCCATCAAATGCACCAGAGTTAACGAGCACCCCTTCGCCATGGTAGCACTGGTCGGTGTCTGGGTCATCGTCGGACCGCTCAATGACGGTGACGATGGGCAACTCGTATTTCTCGGCAAAGGCGGCATCGCGCTCATCATGAGCCGGGACAGCCATCACTGCACCAGTGCCATAGCCACCAAGGACATAATCAGCCACCCAGATAGGTATTCGCTCGCCCGTCGCTGGATTTATGGCATAACTTCCAGTAAAGACTCCCGTCTTATCCTTCGTGTCATTAGTGCGCTCAATCTCCGATTTCTTGACTGCCTCGGCAATATATGCTAAGACCGTCTCGCGGGCATCACCACGCGCGAGCTGCTGCGCCAGCGGATGTTCGGGCGCAAGCACCAAGAAAGTCGCACCAAATAGCGTATCGGGGCGCGTCGAAAAGACGGTAATATCGGCGGCGTCACTTTCCGCATCTGCCACGAGTTTATCAAGGGCGAAGCGGATCTCTGCTCCCTCGCTGCGGCCAATCCAGTTGGTCTGAGCTTGCTTAATCTTATCTGGCCAGTCAAGTGCGGGGATGTCGGCTAGGAGCTGGTCGGCGTACTCAGTAATCTTGAAGAACCATTGCTTCATTGGCTTCTTCACCACCACTTCTTCACAGCGCCAGCACCGGCCATTGATCACCTGCTCATTTGCCAGCACGGTCTTGTCTTTCGGACACCACCACTGGAGTGAGTCCTTTTGGTATGCCAAGCCCCGCTCAAAGAGCTGCGTAAAGATCCACTGCGTCCAGCGATAGTACTCTGGGTCGCTCGTGTTGATCTCGCGGCTCCAATCGATACTCGCGCCAACGCGGCGAAGCTGAGTAGTAAAGTTAGCAATATTGGTCGCGGTCGTCTCTTGTGGCGTTTTGCCTGTCTTGATGGCGTAATTCTCTGCAGGGAGACCAAAGCTATCCCAGCCCATCGGGTAGAGTACCTCGTGACCAAGGCTGCGCCGGAAGCGCGCCACTGCATCGACAATGGAGTGCTCCATAAAGTGCCCTGCATGCATCCCTGCCCCGCTTGGGTATGGGAACATGCCAGTCACATAATACTTTGGTTTAGGAGAGGCGTCATCCGCCCGGTAGCGCTGGTCTTCTGCCCAGTGCTGTTGCCATTTTGGCTCGATTTCTGCAGGATTGTATCGTTTCATGTCTTTCATATTCTACCATAGTGGGCGAGGACAAAGACAACCCCGCTTCTTTTCTCAAAAGCGGGGTTGGATTTATGTGCGGCGTTTTGTTTACGCTTCGCCGGTGCTTGTTGATGATGTATCGCTGTCGTTATCTTTACTGGTGCTACTGCCTCGCATGAGCTCGCTATACGGGATGCTCTCGCTTGGCTTGCGCAAGTCAACCTTTGTGTCGTTGACGTTGATCGTCACTGGCTGCTGAGACGACTGGTTAGTTGGCTTCATGACAATGCGCTTCACATCGTGCGAGAATGGCGACACCCAGAGTTCAAGATCCGTCTGGCTCAAGTCTGGTCCTGAGATAGCAGAGCGCCGCTCGGTCTTGATGGTCCGACCATTTTGGCGTGTTGTCACACGAGTTGACGTCGCATTGCTGCAGCGGCGAAGCAGTTCCCCGATACGGGTGTTGCCAAGGTCGCGGCTCAGCGAACGAACTTCGTGGCTCGACGGGCTCGCTACCGTCACCTTGTAGCCCACTGCACCGTTATCGAGCGCTGGCTTATTCATCTTCTCTACTGTAAAGACATCGCCGTGCTTACGCAATACTGCAGCGACTTCGTTTCGGGCTTTGGCATCATACAGGCTATCAACTGCCTCTGTGCACTGCTTGGTCGTCGTACGATTTGGGCTCATTTTGCGCATCTCATCTTGCGTCATCTTGACCCATTTGCCATCGATTTTTTCGATGATAGGCAGTGCTTGCTTGGTATACTGCTCGCGCATCTTGCTCCGCGCAGTATCTTTCTCTTCATCGGTCATACTCGAGGTGCTATAGCGCTTCATCGACTGGTCGATCATAGTATCAATATATTTTTCATATACTTTCTTGATGCCATTGACGCGGAAGTAGGTTGCTTCGCGATCTGCATAAATCTCAGCCTTGACAGTAATCTGGCCAACCTGTGGGAGATCCATCGTTACTTCACCGTTACCACCAGCAACTTGGTTAATATATTGCAAATTCACTCTGTAGGTAACCTTCGATGGGCCTGAAGTGCTAGTACTGCTTGGTGTAACATCACCGCCCATACTATACGACGCTTGCCGTGCAGTTACTAGATTCGCCACGCCATCTGTCACCACCTTGTGTGGGTTCTGATACCAGAAGAAGTACAATAGCACGCCAGCAATAAGCGCCAGCAGAGCTACACCACCACCAACGAGGCCAAGAATAAGCCCAAGATGGGACTTCTTGGCTGGCTGAGCACGCAAAGCTCCTGGAGCCATGTGTGGCTGATATTGAGGCTGGGGCTGAGCTGGCTGCATGGCCGGAGTAGCTGGCTGCTCTGGCATCGGTTGAGTAGCCGGCTCGGCTACTGGAGCTGGCTCTGCAGCTGGGGTTGCTGGCTCATTAGCCTTGGCCGAGGTTTGTTCTGGCTCATTTTTTGGCGACGTCTTGCGCGTTGTGCTGCGCTTGGTTGCCTTTGGTTTCTTCTCTGTTGACATAGATAGTTCTCCGCTTAATACACTAGTCTCACACGTAAGAATATACCATAAATCGCGTATTAACGCTACTGGCTTGGCCCATCAAAGAAGTTCTCGTACTCCGAAAAATACGGCGCTTTGATGGCTTGCCAAGCAAGTGATTGACGCACCAGCTCGGTATCTTCGCTCAGGACACAGAGGATCTTAACCGCCTCTTCAAGGAATATCCCACCTTGTGAC